>JAQGOE010000256.1 GCA_028293725.1 Gammaproteobacteria bacterium
GTCACCGTCCATGCTGAACACACCGTCGGTGGCCACTACGGTGGCCTCCTCGGGGCTTTCATCGAGCATTCGCTCCGCGGCGGCGGCGTCCCCATGGGGATAGCGCTTGAAGCGTGCTCCGGAGAGCAGCGCACCGTCAATGATGGATGCATGGCTGAGACGATCGAGAAGCACCAACTCGCCACGGCCGGCTAGGGCGGTCAGCACGCCGAGGTTTGCCATGTAACCCGTCGAAAAAAGAAGAGCGCGCTCGCGGCCGATAAAGGCGGCAAGCTCCTCTTCCAACCGCGCGTGCTCGATACCGTGGCCGGTGACGAGATGCGATGCTCCGCTTCCCGCGCCAGTTCGCAGTGCGCAAGCGCTCATCGCCGCCGCGATCGCCGGATGGTGCGCGAGCCCGAGATAGTCATTGCTGCTGAAATCGACGAGCGTTCGGCCATCCACAGCCGTAACGATGCGATTGCCCGCTTCCACGAACCCGTCAACAGTGGTGCGTCGGCGTGTTAGGTGCTGGGCCTCGATCTCAGACAGCACTCCGCCAAGTGGCTGACGTTTCATGTGTCGCGCGCACGAATCACGACCTTGGCGAGAGGGTCAGTCATGCGGTGAGACGTGCCACAGGGCGATGCACGGCGGTTGGGCGCTGCGTGTTGGCTGGCGCGTTTGTCACGCGCTTGCCAATGCGGTCATGGCGGTGTCGGCTGCGGCCGCTTCTGCGGCGCGTGCGCCGGCCGTTGTGACCCCAGCCGTGTTCTCTGCGGGCCGCTGTTCGGGTTTCAAACCCAACCGCGTGAACAGCCTGCGGTCGCGCTCCACATCGGGATTACCCGTCGTCAGCAGCTTCTCGCCATAGAAAATCGAATTCGCGCCGGCCAGAAAGCAAAGCGCCTGCATCTCGTCGCTCATTGCCTGCCTGCCCGCAGACAGGCGGACGTGCGACCGCGGCATCAACAGTCGCGCTACGGCAATCGTGCGGACAAAATCGAACGGGTCGACGTCGGCGGCGCCGTGCAGTGGGGTGCCAGGCACTTTCACGAGCTGATTGATCGGCACGCTTTCGGGATGCTCTGGCAGGTTGGCGAGTGTGAGAAGCAGGCTCGCGCGATCCGTTGACGATTCACCCATGCCTATGATGCCTCCGCAGCACACCTTGAGGCCGGCGTCCCGCACCGCGCCGAGCGTATCGAGGCGATCCTGGTACGTACGCGTCGTGATGATCTCGCCGTAGAACTCGGGCGAGGTATCGAGGTTGTGATTGTAGTAGTCGAGGCCGGCGTCCTTGAGCTCCTGCGCCTGATCCGGCGTGAGCATGCCAAGCGTCGCGCAGGTCTCGAGCCCGGCCGCACGGACTTCGCGGATCATCTGCGCGATAACGACGATGTCCTTTGCCTTTGGCGACCGATAGGCCGCTCCCATGCAAAAACGGGTGGCGCCAGCCTCGCGAGCGCGCAGTGCGCTTTCGCGGACTGCCGCGACTTCCATCAATGCCTCGCGCCCAACCCCAGTCTCATAGCGCACGCTCTGCGGGCAATACCCACAGTCCTCCGGGCACGCCCCCGTCTTGATAGAGAGAAGCGTGCTCGTCTGCACCGTATTCGGTTCGTGATTCGCGCGATGGACGCGCTGGGCCTCGAAGACGAGGTCCATGAAAGGCAGCGCCAGGAGCGCCTCAACCTCGGACAGCTTCCAATCGTGACGAATCGATCCCAGGGCGGAGCTCATAGGCGGTATCCCACGGTGTGCGCGGCCTGAATGCGGCGGGGCGATGTTCGAGGGAGGAGGGGCTAATGTCAACGATCGGAAGGTCGTGAAGTCGACAATTGATCAAGATTTGACCACTTACCGTGCCGGTCGTCACCGCAGTGCTTCAGGCTCAGCGCCCCAGTAGATGAACCACCAGCGCAACCATCACCGCCACCGCGCCCAGCGACGCGATGAGCACCCCTGCTGCGGCGCAATCCTTCACCACCCCGATCCGCGGATGGATCTCAGGATGCAGATGATCCACCAGGTGCTCGAGAGCGGTGTTGAACATCTCCGCGGCGAGTACGCCGGCGCTCGCCAGCATCACCAACGCCCACCAGAACGGCCCGGGCCGCAGAATCAGCAGCGCGATGACCACGAGAACGAACGCACCCACCTGAATCCTGGCGCTTTGCTCGTTGCGTACGGCGTGCCCGATTCCCGACAGCGCGAAACCCACGCGCCTGTGGAACGGCAGATTTTTGTGATTAGTTTCCGTACAGATACTGCAGCATGATGCCGACGAAGATCACCGCGCCGACATACTGGTTGTTGAAGAACGCCTTGAGACAGCCCGCCGGCTCCCGCTTGCGGATCAGCCACTGCTGATAAACGAAGAGCAAGCCAGCACCGATAACCCCGGCGTCATACCACTGCCCGAACTTCATGCTGCGTCCCGCGAGCATCAAGGCGAACAACATCATCACCTGCATCACGCCGATCAGTAGTTTGTCCATGTCGGCGAACAGAATAGCGCTCGACTTCACCCCAACCTTGAGGTCGTCCTCACGGTCGACCATGGCGTACATGGTGTCGTAAATCGCAGCCCACATGACAGCGGCGATGTACAACACCCACGCGACGCGTGGTACCGCGCCGCTCTCCGCCGCGAAGGCCATCGGCACGCTCCAGCCGCCGAACGAAATCCCCAGGTACAACTGTGGCATGGGGAAAACCCGTTTCACGAACGGATAGGAGACCGTCATCGCCGCGCCGATGAAAGCGAGCTTGATCGTCAGGAAATCGAGCCGTGTCACGAGGTACAGCGCCACGGTGATGAGCACGGCGAACAGGTACAAAGCCTCGCGCGGCGAGACACGACGTGCGGCGAGCGGGCGATCCCGCGTGCGCCTCACGTGCGGATCGATATTGCGATCAGCGTAATCATTGATGACACAACCCGCGGCGCGCATCACAAAGACGCCGGCCACGAAGACGAGGAGCACTCTGGGATGCGGCCTCCCCGCCCCCGCGATCCACAATCCCCACAGCGCCGGCCACATGAGCAGCCAGGTGCCGATGGGCCGATCGAGCCGTGCCAGCAGCGCGTATTCCTCGATGCGCCGCTGAATGCGGTACAAAAAGGGAGCCTCCCTGGGCTTGGGCTCCCTTAGATCGAGCTCTGGTGTTACCGCGGCCATGGCCAATCCTCGCGCAAGTCAGACAGGCGCCGGTACTTTCGTCTACCCGACACGTCCATAACGCTCTCCCGACCCGATCCAGCGGGCGGCGAGTGCCGCAATAGTATCCGTGTGCGAGTCGAGGAGCAGCTCCGCCGTTTCTTGCACGCACGGCAACAAATCGGCGTCCCGCATCAGATCGGCGACACGCAGTTGCGCAAGTCCCGTCTGCCGGGTGCCGAGCAGTTCGCCGGGGCCCCGCAGCTCCAGATCGCGGCGTGCAATCTCGAAACCGTCATTCGTCTCGCGAATGACTTTCAGACGCTCGCGCGCAAGCTGTGACAAAGGTGCGCGATACAACAGTACGCACGTACTCGCTTCCGACCCGCGTCCCACACGTCCGCGAAGCTGGTGCAGCTGCGCCAGCCCCATGCGCTCTGAGTTCTCGATGGCCATCAATGTCGCGTTCGGGACGTCGACGCCGACCTCGATCACAGTGGTGGCGACCAGGAGTTGGATTTTACCGGCCTTGAACGCCAGCATTGCCTCGTCTTTCTTTGCGGGGGGCATACGTCCGTGCACGAGCCCCACTTTCACCTCGGGTAAGGCCTCCGCGAGCGCCGCCGCAGTTTCTTCCGCAGCCTGCGAACGTAACTCCTCAGACTCTTCGATCAACGGGCAGACCCAATACGCCTGGCGCCCCTCCCGGCACGCTTGCACAATCCGCAAAACAACCTCGTCGCGGCGTTGCTCGGGGATGACCACCGTCTTGACGGGCGTACGGCCCGGCGGAAGCTCATCAATAACCGATATATCGAGATCGGCATACGCCGTCATCGCCAGCGTCCGCGGAATCGGTGTTGCCGTCATGATGAGTTGGTGTGGAACGCGGCCGTGCTTCTGTCCTTTCTCCTGAAGCCGGAGGCGCTGCTGTACACCGAAACGATGTTGCTCGTCCACAATGACGAGGGCGAGGTGAGCGAAATCGACGCCCTCCTGAAACAGAGCGTGGGTTCCGACGACTACCCGGATCTCGCCCGACGCGATGGCTTCAAAGGCGCTGCGACGCGTCCGCGCCGGCTGCGAACCCGACAGTAGCGCCACGGTAAGTCCGAGCGGCTTGAACCAACTGCTGAAGTTTCGCCAATGCTGCTCGGCCAATAACTCCGTGGGCGCCATCAGGGCAGCTTGCAACCCACTGCCGGCCGCCCGCGCCGCCGCCGCGGCCGCCACTACGGTTTTCCCACAGCCGACATCGCCTTGGACGAGTCGCACCATGGGGCGATTTCCACTAAGGTCGGTGTCGACGTCCTTCAATGCACGGGTCTGCGCGTTTGTCAGGCTGAACGGTAGCGCTTCGATGAATCGTGCTTCCAAACCTTCGGGGTCGGCCAACACGGGTGCGGGCTCGGTCTTCGCCGCCCTTTTGAGGAGCTTGAGACTCAGGTGGTGAGCCAGCAGTTCCTCGAACGCCAGTCTGCGCTGTGCTGGATGACGGCCCGCATCAAGTTCCGCCAACTCGGCCTCGCGAGGCGGGCGATGCATGTAGGTGAGCGCATCTTTCAGTGTTGGAAGTCCTAACGGCGCCATCACATGCGCTGGAATCCAGTCGCGTACCGCGGATGTATCGAGCTCCCGCAACGCCTCCGTGATGAGCGCACGTAGCCGACCTTGCGGCAGGCCTTCGGTCAGCGGATATATTGGAGTGAGTGTCTCTTCGGGAGGCACGTCAGAATCCTCGTCGCGAACACGACGATATTCTGGGTGCACAATCTCCAAGCCGAAAGGTCCGCGGCGAATCTCACCGAAACAGTGGATCCGCATGCCGCGAACGAGCCCATTCTGTTGCGCGGCCGAGAAATAGAAGAACCGCAAGGTCAGAAATCCGGAGCCGTCCGAAATCCTGCACAGAAGCTGACGTCTCTTCCGGTAGGTTACCTCGGTAAGCTGAATCTCTCCCTCCACCGCGGCACGTACGCCGGGAAGCAGCGCGCCAATCTGCCATACGCGCGTGCGGTCTTCATAGCGTAGAGGCAGGACAAACAAGAGATCCTGCACCTGCGTGACACCGAGGCGTTGCAACTTCTCCGCGAGCGCAGACCCGACACCGCGCATCGCAGTGATCGGTCGCTGCTCCGCTGGTCCGGCAGGACGATTGGCAGCGGCTTCAGCCAAGGTACAAGACGCACTCGATCTCGACGCGAGCTCCCCGTGGAAGCTGCGCCACGCCGACAGCGGCGCGGGCCGGAAAGGGCTGGGCGCAGTAGGTGGCCATGATCTCGTTGACCTTCGCGAAATGCGCGAGATCGGTGAGGAACACGTTCACCTTCACTGCATTCGCGAGAGATCCGCCCGAGGCTTCGGCTACCGCCTTCAGATTTTCAAACACCTGGCGGATTTCCGCCTCGATGTCGCCCGAGACGAGCTGCATGGTGGCGGGGTCGAGAGGAATCTGACCCGACAGGTACACCGTATCGCCGGCACGGACCGCTTGTGAATAGGGGCCGATGGCCTGCGGAGCATGGCTGGTGTGAATGGTCTGGCGGCTCATCTTCTGAGGTCCTCGTCAAAAGGTTATTCGGGATTCTCGTCGTTCTGGTCTTGCTCGTCCGTTTCCCCGTCACCGCGCACCGGCTCGCCGTGTACGTTGCGCGTATGTGCATGTGCGGCGATCGTGCGCGTGACGCGTGTTACGTCGGGCATACGGCGGATGACGCGCACTATACGTGCCAGATGCTTCCTATCGTGAACTCGGAGCTCGAACGTCAAAATCGAAGCGTCGCTGTCCTGCTCGTCGATCGAGACGTGGTCAATGTTCGTCTCAGTGCTCGCAATCGCGGCCGCTACCGCCGCTAGTACCCCTGTGCGGTTCGCGACGTAGACGCGTATCTCGGAGCTGAACTGGCGATCCGGGGTCGTTTGCCAACTGACTGGCAGCCATTTCTCGGGATGCTTGCGGTAGTCCTCCACGTTCACGCAATTCTCGCGGTGTATGACGACACCGCGGCCCGCGGAGAGAAACGCGAAGATCGGATCGTATGGAATCGGGAAGCAACAACGGGCGTAGGTGACGAGAAGTCCTTCCGTACCCGCGATCGCCAGTGGCGCGGGCGCTCCCGTGCCGTTCTCGGTTTGCGCGCTGGGGAGGAGCCGGCGTGCCACGAGAGGAGCCAGGCGCTCGCCCAGTCCAATTCTCTCGTAAAGCTCATCCAGATCCTTCATGCCCAGCTCGCCGAGCGCGGCCTGCTGCGCTTCGGGTGTCACATCATCGAGTGATACGCGGAATTCACCGAGCGCCTGGTTGAGAAGTCGTTGTCCGAGCGCGATCGCCTCGGTCCGGCGCAGGCTCTTCAGATAGTGGCGGATTGCGTTTCGCGCCTTCGCGGTGACGACGAAGTTCACCCACGACGGATTGGGCATCGCACCCTTCGCTGTGATGATCTCCACGGTCTGGCCGTTGCGCAGAACGGTACGCAGGGGTGTTAAACGCCGATCCACTTTGGCCGCGACACAACGATTGCCGATGTCAGTGTGTACCGAGTAGGCGAAGTCGACCACGGTAGCGCCACTCGGCAGGCGCAGGATGGTGCCCTTGGGCGTGAACACGTACACCTTGTCGGGGAAAAGGTCGACTTTGACGCTCTCGAGGAATTCCTCGGAGGAGCCGTCTTCCTGCAACTCGACCAGGTTGGAGAGCCACTCGCGCGTGCGCGCCTGCTGCATGGAGTCGGCCGAGGCCTCGCCGCTTTTGTATTTCCAATGCGCGGCAATGCCCGCTTCGGCAACCCGATGCATGTCTTCCGTGCGAATCTGCACCTCGATCGGCACGCCGTTCGGTCCAAACAGCGTGGTGTGCAGCGACTGGTAGCCGTTCACTCGGGGAATGGCGATGTAGTCTTTGAAGCGGCCCGGCATCGGCTTGAACACCGCATGGACGATGCCCAGCGTGCGGTAGCACGTGTCCGGCTTGTCGACAATCACCCGGATCCCATACACGTCGACGATCTCGTTGAGGATCGCTCGCTTGCGACGCATCTTGTTGTAGATGCTGTACAAATGCTTCTCGCGCGTCTCGACCCGCGCCGGAATGCCGTTCTTGAGCAGACCCGCGTTGAGCTGCTGCTCGATCTTCTTGAGAAATTCTTTCTGATTGCCGCGCGCTTTCTTCAACGTGCGCTCGAGAACCAGGTAGCGGCGCGGATACAGCGCGTGGAACCCGAGATCCTCGAGCTCCAACTTCATGTTGTAGAGACCGAGGCGCTCGGCGATCGGCGCGTAAATCTCGAGCGTTTCACGCGCGATCGCACGACGTCTTGGAGGCGCCATCGCCTCGATCGTGCGCATGTTGTGTGTACGATCCGCGAGCTTCACGAGGATGACGCGCAGATCGCGCACCATCGCGAGAAGCATCTTACGGAATGACTCCGCCTGAGCTTCCTCGCGGCTCTTGAACTTGATCTGATCTAGCTTTGTGACACCGTCGACGAGTTCGGCAACATCCGCGCCGAAGCGCGCCGCTAGCTGATCCTTTGGCGTCGGTGTGTCTTCAATGACGTCGTGCAGGATCGCCGCGATGATGGTGTCGGCGTCGAGGTGGAGGTCCGCGAGAATCGACGCAGCAGCTACCGGATGAGCGATGTACGGCTCACCGGAAAGTCGCTTCTGTCCTTTGTGGGCTGAGGCGCCGAACTCGGCGGCCTCGCGGATGCGGGCAATCTGCTCGGCGGGAAGGTAGCTGCCGACCGCGGCCAGCAGCTCTTTTAATCCGGGAGTGCGCCTTCCGCCGGGGAGCAGTCCCAGGAGCGAAGACGCGTAGTCCATGGATAGTAAACGGCGGCGGTTCGGCTAGCCGCCCGCTTCAGTCTCCGAGTCCGAACTGCGGAGCGCGGAACGTCGACTGCATTTCGATCTCGGGCACGGCGGCCTCGGTCGGCGGCTCCGGCTCGCGCAGCATCTCGACGGTCACGTTACCAGCGGCGATCTCACGCAGGGCGACGACGGTCGGCTTGTCGTTTTCCCAGGCGACCGTGGGCTCGGCCCCATTCGCGAGGCGGCGGGCGCGTTGCGCGGCCAGCAGCACGAGCTGGAACAGGTTTTCCACGTTCGTCAGGCAGTCTTCAACGGTAATTCGTGCCATAGCTCAATCTTTAGAGGAGGCGCGTCGCAAGGACGCGAGAGGTCAGCCAGTCTACCCGATAATCGGTCAGTGAGGCCAGCCGGGTCGGCCAGGCGTCTACCAGGTAGGGTCGGCCGTCAGGCAAGGAGTTCCGCCAGCAGGGGCTGCAGCGCCGGTCGGCCGGCGAGCAAATCCTCTCCTTCTCCGCCGACGATTCGCATGAGGTCGCTCACGGCGTGCTCGAAGTCGTCGTTGACGACCACGTAATCAAATTCTCGCCAATGGGTCATGTCGCCGACAGCGTCTCGCAGCCGTCTCTCGATGACCTCATTGGAGTCCGTAGCCCGGTTGCGCAGGCGCT
>JAQGOE010000270.1 GCA_028293725.1 Gammaproteobacteria bacterium
CCACCCAGATAGCGAAGTTGCAGAACCTGATTGCCGGCGGTTGCGTCAACGGCGCGCTCGTTGCCGGAGGCAAGCGGTGTCTGCGCCGCAACCGGCCGTATTGCCACCAACACGCCTGCCGCCATCACTATTAAACACCAGACCTTCATGTTCGCGATTCCTGCTTTTGCATATTGCGTAACAAACATAAGCAAGCGACGGTCCCGCAACTGGCTCCCGCTACCAACGACCTCCGCGAACGGCGAAACGCCTTCGAAACCCATATGCGCTGCTCGTCGGTATCAGATACCTGTCTTCCGCGCGCCATCGAGGCGCGTTGCCAGGCCATCTCTTCCGCAACGCCAAGGCAGATCATAGTTCCAACCGCGACCAGATCCGCGCGCCAGATACTCTCAAGACAGTGTATTCCTACACTGCGCTCATCGCGGAGCAGCGGCCATCGTGGCGCCGAACCCTACGCGCCGGGCCGGGCGGATCCAATGTTGGATTCGCTCACGACCGCCGAGGCGAGTCTTTCGTCAATCGGATGCCGGACTAGCGGAGCCGCTCCGGCGGCCCGCGCGGCCCGCGGCGCCGCGGGCAATCCGCAGCACGATCCTGCCAATGACCTGACCCCGTTCCAGTCGCGCATGCGCGCGGGCCGCTTGGGCTAACGGATATACGGCGGCGATCCGCACCTGCAACCGGGTCTCGTCGGCTGTGCGTTCGAGACGGGCGAGACGCTGTTGACTCACTTCGCCGTCGTAGCCTTCCACCGAGAAGCGCCGCCGACCTCGTTTTGGTTCCGGCTCCACGCCATTCGGGTACGCGACCCGACCCGTCGGCTTGACCAGATCGAGACAGCGATCGAGTGTCGGACCGCCCGCAAAGGCCAGCACCGCATCGAGACCGTCCGGCGCAAGCTCACGCAACCGCTCGGCCGCGTTGTCTGCCCTGGCATCGAAAGCCGCTTCGGCGCCCAGACTCAACACGAGCCGTGTCGATTTGCGGCCGGTGGCGGTCGCAATCACGCGCGCACCGCGGCACTTTGCAAACTGGACAGCCAATGTGCCGACAGCTCCACTCGCTCCGAAGATGAGCACGGTCTGCCCACGTCGCAGGCGGAGCACGTCGTCCACGCCCTGCAGTGCCGTGAGCCCGGTGACCACTGCCGCACCGGCGTGCAATAGATCCAGCCGCCGCGGGACATGTCCCACGTGGTCTGCGTTCACGGCCACGTATTCCGCGTAGAACCCGCCTTTTGGATTGATGAATTCATAAGCCCACACGCGCTCGCCCACATCAAAGCGCCGCACTCGGGCCCCTTTCGCCGCTACGACGCCCGCACCATCGGTGCCGAGTACGAGAGGGAACCTTGGCCGTCCGCTTGGCCACCAGCCGCCGCGAATATCGGCGTCCCATACGCCCACGCCGGCTGCTTGGAGCGCGATGAGCACCTCGTTCGGCCCCGGGTCGGGAACGGGCAGCGTATGCAGCTTGAGTACAGAAGGAGGGCCGAAGCGATCGATAGCGGCAGCTTTCATCGTCGGGCCGGTCTCGTTGACTTTCCGAGCACACATATAGGCACCAAAGCAGTTGCCACGCCCCAGTGTCAACATTGGTCCCGTCGACCCAGGAGCACATTGACGGGAGTCAAGGCATGGCTAGTGATGCAGTCCGCGACGACACAACGCGCGTTGCATCGTGTGCCTGGAGGGAGCGTTTGTCTCAGATCAAGGCGCGAGGGCCGGCGGTGATCATACACTTCGTCGACGCCCATCCATACAACGTTATGTTCGCCTCCCGGCGTGGCTCGAGCATAGCGCAAGCCGCCTGGCTGGACTCAAAATTGCTGCACATCGGCGCACGGTTCGCACGCTTTTTCGGAGGTTGAGATGGCCACGATGCTGGCGGTGCTCCTCGAATCATTCGGCGGCACCGAGACGCTGAGGGTGAAGGAAATCGAAAGGCCCCTGCCAGGTGATGCCGAAGTCCTCATCAAGGTGCAGGCCGCCAGCGTGAATCCGGTTGACTACAAGATGGCCTCGGGAAAATACCCAACCGTGAGCCAGAATCAGTTGCCGATTGTGTTGGGACGGGACATCTCAGGCACGGTAATCGGTTGCGGCCGCCGGGTCACCGACCTGGCAGTCGGCGACGAGGTGTACGCCATGCTCGACAGGGCACACGGAGGTTTCGCCGAGTACGTCGCCGTCAATGCCGACCTGTGCGTACCGAAACCAGCGAAGCTGGATCACGCGGCGGCCGCTGCGGTACCGCTCGCCGGGATCACCGCCTGGCAGGGGCTGTTCGATCACGGCCGGCTAGTCTCGGGCCAGCGCGTGCTCATTCACGGAGGCGCGGGCGGGGTCGGGCACTTCGCCATCCAGTTCGCAAAGGAACGGGGTGCAAACGTTTCCACCACGGGTTTGGGCCAGGATAAGGATTTCATGCGATTGCTCGGCGCCGACCAGACGGTCGACTACACATCCGACCCGTTCGAAGAGGTCGTGCACGGCGTCGATCTCGTGTTCGATCTCGTGGCGGGGGATACGCAGGAGCGCTCCTGGCATGTACTGAAAGATGGCGGCGCGTTGGTCTCCACGTTGGCCAAGCCCTCCGAGATGATGGCCAGGGAGCATAACGCCCGCGCGACGAACTACCAGGCCCAGCCGAATGCCGGCGAGCTCGCCGAGATCGGGCAGCTGATCGCCGCCGGCAAGGTCAAGCCGTACATCGAGGCGACGTTTCCACTCGAAGAGGCGGGCATCGCACTGCAGAGGCTGCAGCACAGGCACACGCAGGGAAAGATCGTTCTTGAAGTGAGCGCATGACCAAGGGGAATTCATCATGGTTGCACCCGCCGCAGGCGTAGCGCAAAAAATGACTCAATCCCGATACACCGGGTTTGATCGCATGCTCATTGGAGATTCGTGGCGCATCGGACGCTCGCAGAAGCGCATACGGGATCTCGATCCTTTCAAACGTGACACGCTGCTCGAGCTTGCCTCGGCCAACGAGCAGGATCTCGAGGAGGCGTACGCAGCCGCGGCTGCGGCACAGCCGAACTGGGCGACCCGGCCGCCGGCCGAGCGCGCCGCCGTCATGGAACGAGCCGTAACGATCATGAACCAGCGCGAGGACGAGATTGTGTCCTGGCTCATTCACGAGTCGGGAAGCACACGGCTCAAGGCGAAGATGGAGTGCGCCTCGGCGAGTGCGGTGATTCACGAAGCCGCGCGCATTCCTTACAACGCGCAGAGCCGAATTCTGCCGGCCGACGTGCCCGGCAAGGAATGCCGCGTCTATCGCAAACCGGTCGGCGTGGTGGGCATCATCAGCCCGTGGAACTGGCCGCTGCATCTGACCAGCCGCTCTCTCGGCCCTGCCCTCGCAGCCGGCAACGCCGCGGTCGTCAAGCCCGCGAGCGATACCCCGGTCACCGGCGGATTACTGCTCGCCAAGATCTTCGAGGAGGCGGGGTTACCCCCAGGCCTGCTGAGCGTGATCGTTGGCGCCGGTGAAGGGATCGGGAATGCGTTCGTCACCCATCCGACCCCGCGCGTGATCTCCTTCACCGGGTCCACGCAAGTGGGCCGCGGGATCGCGGAGCTCGCCGCCGCTAAAGCAAAGATCATCAAGCGTGTGGATCTGGAGCTGGGAGGCAATTCGCCTTTCGTGGTTCTCGAGGACGCACCGATGGAACAGACGCTGGAGGCGGCGATCTTCGGCAGGTTTCTGCACCAGGGCCAGATCTGCATGAGCGCCAATCGCTTCATCGTGGATGAGGCGGTATACGATGAGTTCACTCAACGCTTCACCGAACGAGTGCGCGCCGTGAAGACCGGGAATCCGGAGGACGACGATACTCTCGTCGGACCCATCATCAATGAGCACCAGCTCGCGAGGCTGCAGAAGCTGATCGCCGAAGCGCGACAAGCCGGGGCGCGTGAGCTCACCGGCGGGCAGCCCAACGGCCTGGTACTGCCGCCGCACGTATTTGCCGACGTACGTAACGACATGACAGTTGCCCGCGAGGAGCTGTTCGGACCCGTAGCGCCACTCATCCGGGTGCGGGGCGAGAAAGACGCCCTGCACACGGCCAACGACACCGAACAGGGCCTCTCGGGGTGTGTCTTCACGCGCGATCTGGAGCGGGGCGCGCGATTCGCGCAGCGCATGGAATGCGGCATGGCGCACGTCAACGACCAACCCGTCAATGATCTGCCAAACTGTCCGTTCGGCGGCGAAAAAAACTCCGGCATCGGGCGCTTTGGTGGAGAGTGGGCCATCGAGGCATTCACTACGGACCAGTGGGTGAGCGTACAGCACGAGCCGCGCGTGTATCCGAAACGCGCAAGCGAAGTCACCGGAGCGGTCTCGGTGGGCGGGTAAGCGAGTCACGCGGGGGCGCCAGCTGCCTCTCGTCAGCGCTGCGTGAAATTCCTCGTAGATAACGCTCTGTCGCCCGACGTCGACTGGCCAACCTCCCAAATATCGCAAGCGTGCTGCAACAGGGAGCATCGAAGTGGATGAACTGATCCTCCAACATGAAGCGCCGGCCGCAGCATGCTCTGGTCAGCGGTTGACTATGTAACCGTAGCCAACACTATCGATCTCGACAACCGTACCACCTTCGATATGCACTCGCATCATGAGCCTATTCGGGCCGAAATTGTAGAGCCACGTTTCGACGGAAACGTCGATCATCACGCTGGGCTGATTCTGTTGGCCGTTGACCCAAGCGACCTGTGTCGGACTACCACATTTGGCGGCCACTTCGGCGCTAGTATCGCCCACCGTGACCAGTTTTTTGCCACATCGAAAGGTATCGCCCTCAGCGACTGGGGCAACCAGGAAGAGCAGCAAGAAAAAGGTGATTGAGCGTGTGATCATACCTGTCTGGCCGTCGCTGTCGCTTTCAGATCAGGAGTTACGAGTTATGTTATACCGCCATGCCTCGGATCCAGAGGAGCTGATACTGATACAGCGGATTCGCCGTTGGCAGCCTGTCGTGCCCTGACACGTCGATTTCCTCTACGTTGCGGCCGAGGGCTTTTCCTCAGACTTCAGGTCTGTATGCATGACGGTAGCGCCGAGCTCCCGCAGACGTGCTTCGAGCGGCGCGGTCGCATCCTGGGGTACCTCGATGACCAGAGCACTCTTGCCGGGCGTGAGTTGCGCGGCGACCTCGTCGAAGAAGCTCTCTTCGACGCCAAAGTTGGCGAGATCTCGCGTGAATCCGATAAATCCGCCGGCGGCGAACCCGATGGCCGAGCCAATGAGCCCAACAGGCGCCCCGATCAGTGCGCCGACCAGCGCACCGATCGGGGCGCGAAATGCCAGCCGGCTAGCCCACTTCTGCTCCGAGACCTTTCCATCGGGACGCTTGACGATGACAGCCACGCCACGGACGGCCCTGCTCACGAGATCGCCGGAACTCTCCAGCACGCCAGCCACCTCGTAGGCCTGGGCTTCATTGGAAAAGATGGCGATGATGAGTTGATTCACGGCTAGGCCTCCTGTGGCCCGACGACTTGGCGCGTCATTTGGCGATCAACGCGGCTTCCGCGGCGGCACCACCCTCCTACGTAAACTAAGGTAGTAGCCTTGGACACGGTGCACTTGCGGCAGGCGGATAAACCGTCATCCAACACGCTCCCTGTCCACGCAAACAGAAGATCCCCGGCACCGCTGGGGAGCGATGCCGGGGACGCGAAGCCTCCTTTTGCAGCTCCGCGCTGCGCGCTGAGTCTCCTGCTGCGCGCCTCCTAGCTCTTCGGCTGGACCACGACTGTCTTGCCAGACAGGGAGTCGAGATCGACCGTGAGCAAGCCATTATTGGACACGACTCCAGCACCCTGGTTGGAAATGACATCAGTAGCTCCCTGTCCCGCCAGCGACGTCGACGGTATCCCCGGAGGAACCTGAGTCAGGTCGACCTGGACCGAAGTACTCCCGCGCCCGTAGTTGAGCGCCGTGATCGCCAGCTTGGAATCAGGCAGCTTCATGACGAGCACGCAGACCGAGTGATCGCTGACCGGTGGCACGAGCAGCATGGTGCCTTCGGCGATCCGGTATTGCTTGCGTGCCGTGAGCATCTTCGTGATCTGGCTCGCGAACGAGTTGGACGACTTGAGCTGGTCGGGCACGGCGCCGTAGAGACTCTGGGCCTTCGGGATCCCAAACTGAGACTGGGGCGCTGTGGGATTCGAGCCGATCATGTCCACTCCGCCGCGGTCAATCCAGCGCCAGTCGCCGCCTGCGGTCAGATTGTTGGGGACGCTCGACGCCGGTATCGGCAAGGCGCCCACCAGGTCCCAGGCCGAGAGGGCGAACACACCCGGGATCATGGCGTTGGCGTGGGCGACCAGGAGGTGACCACGCTGGATGAGCGCAACCTGGTCGGGGGTGGCGTGATACGGGTCATGAACGCCAAGTGCAGGAGCAATGAAGCCGGCGTAGGTGGTGGCGACTCCATCTTGCGCGGGACGGTACAGCATGTTGTAGGGCGCAGCAGGACCCGCGACACTCGAGCGCATTGTCTGGAGAATCCCTTGCTTGAGTTGCCCGCCGTTGAGGTTTTGGCCCTCATACTGGAAATCGCCATGAGAGCCGAGCTCGAAGAGCTGGAAGGTGATCTCGTCGTGGTTCTGCAGGTCGTGGACGAGCGTGCCCGGTTGCACGCCAGCGTCCAACAGAAAGTGATGCGCGAGCCGCAAGGGCAGCACATCACCGTTGATTAACGCGTACAGGCACTCCGCGCGGGTGAAGAAGTCGTACGACAGGTCCGGGCCGTTCGGCGCGAATTGCTTGAGTTGCGCGAGCGGAGCGGCAAACTCCTGATACGTAAACCCGCCGAGCTTGCGCACAAAGAACGAGATCTGCGCCGTGTTGTTGTTCGCCAGCGAGGTGAGGTAATCCTGCGCAAAGTTATTGTTCGGCTGTGGCTCGAGACCAAGGAACGTGTCCGCGTCGAGACGCAGGACCTTGACCCCGCGGTCCACGATGTTCCTGCCGCTATCGCCATACTGCACGCGTTGGGCCGCGTTGGAAGGGTCCAGCCAGTTGTAAGCTGGCTGAGCTGGCTTGAAGACGTGCAGATACACCCATCGGCGCGTCTTCCCGTCGACTCCGACCAACTCAGGCGTAGCGCTCCAGCCGCTCCAGGTGCTGGCCTGCGGGTCGGCATCGGCGGAATGGATGAGACCGGGGATATATCCCTTCTGCTTCAGCTGCACGGCTGCGTCCGTCGGGACGAGCGCGTGACCCGAAGGATCATTGACCGCAGGCAGGAGTCCCCAGTCCTTCTGGGCGATCTCGACCATGTTATACAGGCCGGGGTAGTCCTTGTACGCCAGCTCGGCAAGTCGGAAGTCGGGTCCCAGGCCCGAATGCAGCGGTACCAGATCGGAGCCGATGCTCGCTTGCTCCTGCCCAGCGTTGCTGACCATCTGCGTGAAATCGGCCTCCGTCCCGAGCTCCGGGGCGATGTCCAGCGAGATGCGGTCGAAATATCCATCGATCGTCGGGGTGAATGTCGTTCCATTGATTCCGCCCGAGCGCTGGACTGGGTCAGTATGCAATAGCGTGATTCCGACATCATGATTGACGCTCCAGAACGTTTGGTCGGCCCACGTGCCGATGATGGACGTCCCTGGCTTCGTGATCACGGAGGCCGGGTAATAGAGAAGCCAGACCGAGGCCTGCTGTACTAACTCGCTCGGTTTTGGCTGGCTGAAGTCCTGACGCCACTGGATCCCCATGCCGGAGATCTTGTCGGCCTCCTGGTCCGACTGGAAGAGCATGGATTGCTGCTCCAGAAAATTGACGTACTTGGGGTCCGGCGGCTGCGACCAGCCATTGCCGGAGACGAGGGCAAAGACGGCGGCGAGCAGCGCCGGCCAACGGAAGTGCGTATGTAGCGTGCTGTTCATGGTAATTCTCCAGCGCTGTGTTGGCCATGGCGACACACAGGATCCAGCTGTTGTTGCGCTGGACGGCATGTGAAGTGCGCAGCGCATCGAAAACGTTGGCGTACCGCTCGTCGTCGAGGGGCTGGCTTCTGTGCATTTGTACTTCGCCGGGACGATAACCTCCTTCCCATGCGCCGCCTTGACCTGCATCAAGTACATGCGCCGCGGCGCGCTCACAATCCAACATGTTGTATTCTTCCCTCATCAGGCTCTCGGGCAGGTCACTTGCGAAAGCGTCAACTGCAGGGGAATCCGAGATGTATCTGCCACGCAATACAGAGCCGCATCTGAACACCCCGCCCCTTGCGGCACGCCTGGGACCGATAGCGGCGGCCGTGAGTGCACTACGTGATCCGGCCGGCATAGCCAGGCTCGGCTGGGCCTTCGCGGCGTTCTTTGGTGCGGCCTATGCGGTTTACATCGCCCAGCTGACGTCACTGCCATTTCAAGATTACCCCAACCACCTCGTTCGTGGCGCAGTGATGGCGGATCTCTTGTTTGACCACGGCACCCGCTTTGGACGGATCTTCGATTTTCAACTCATACCGGTCCCCTATATTCTCCACGATCTACTATTGGCGGGATGCGTTGAAATCTTCGGCCCGGTTGTCGGGGCCGGGTTCTTCAGCACGCTCGTATTGCTGTCGTTGCCATGCGCCCTGCTCTTCTACATGCATGTCAACCACCTCGCGCCGCAAGCCCGGTGGCTGGTACTGCTGATCAGCCTCTATCTGTCGAGTGACTGGTTCTTCCTCGCAGGGTTCACGGCATTCCGCCTTTCTCTCGCGATGATAGTCGTGAACTTGGCACTGGCCGATGCGCTGCGCAGGCGCCTGTCGGCGCCGCTTTTCGGGCTATATGTTCTCGTGCTGCTGCTTGGCTATCTCATTCACTTATCCTCGCTCGTGTTCTTCACAACGGCGCTTGCGGTCTCTGGGCTCGTGCGACTGCTGTTTCGCCGGACGATCGCACGCGTAGAGGTCTACCTGTTGATTCCCGCCGCCGCGCTGCTCGCGCTGCATTTCGGGGTCCTCGTAGAGCCCTACGGTGCGACGAACCCGCGCGAGTACCGCTATGATTGGGGCGATCTGAGTCAGAAATTCCACGGCCTGATCTACGAGTTCGAACGCTATGATGGCAAGCTGTCCAAACCGATGATGATCGCGCTCGCCGGATGCCTGCTCTGGCCGATACGCCGCGATCTGAACCGGCGCGCGCTCAGAAAGTCGGAGGTGGTGGAACAGCTCGCTTTGGCAGTTGTATTTTTGGGGATCTACATCGTCCTCCCGAGAGCCTACGCGGACGCTACGTTCGTAGACATACGCGCGCTTCCAATGGTGACACTGTTCCTGCTCTTCGCATGCCTCTACCTGGCAGATGAACACTCCTCCGGTCGTGAGTTCAACACCCTACCCATGCTCGTGTTTTCCACACTTCTCGTCGTCGCCAACTTCGCCTACCTGGCAGTTCATCTGAGCAACGGCAACGCCATGGTCGCCCGCTTCCGCGCAGTCGTCACGGCGATTCCTCGGGGATCCTACGTGCTCCCGGTGTACACGCAACCGATGTACACGCTATCGCCTCTCCTGCACGCGGACTCGTACGCGGTACTCGACCGCGGCGCAGTCACTCCTACCCTCTTCAGCCGCGATCGCGGCGATCCGATGAAGTATTTCCGTTACCGGCACAGACCATACATGCCCGATGAATCGTGGTATCTCACCCTGGACAAGTGGGATAAAGCTACCGAAGCGACGTACACAGTAGAGGGGCAAACCTATCGGTGGCGCTTTTCCTTTTCCGAAAAGCACGGGCAATGGACCATGATGGACGTCGCGCCGGTGGACTGGGACCGGATCGCCTGCGACTACGATTTCCTGCTGGTGACAAGGCCGTTCGACGCGGCCCACATACGCGTCGCGACCACGACAGCGGCCGCAAACGAAACTGCCGCCCTGCTCGCAGTGGACAAACAGGAATGTCACCCGGCCCGACAGCAGAGGCATCAGGTACAACTTCCTAACGAGCATTGACCCCGATTGACGAGCGTCGATACCGCAGCCGGGACAAGTGAGTAGCCTCATATGACCGCGACCACACAGCTCTCCTCTTCGGGAGACGTCACCGGCACATTCCGGACTGCATCAACAGTTGTTCCGATCGGCTCGGGCTGGATTTGAACGAGGTCGATGTCCTCCGAGTATCGCAGCGCCTGCTTAAACAGCAGCTTGTTGATAGCCGTTCCGCCTCGAAACGCGATCTTCCCCTTGAGTGCTGGAGCGTTCAAAAGGTCGCTTAGGGCTCGGCAGATGATCAAGTCTTGCTCGACCTGTCGTGCGTCAGCCCACGGCGCCGACGACCGCCAGGCTTGTACGAACGCATTCGGAATCAAAAGTCGATCTTCACGGGTTCATTGATCTCGAGCTTCCATTTCGCGTCTTTTTTGTAAGCGGTTTCTTCAGCCGCGAAAAGCGGCCTGACGATGTTCCAGAATGACGGCGTTTAACACCGCATGACGTGCCCTCCTGGGCCTTCTCGCGGCAGTATCGCCAAAGTTGAACAAGCACGGGGCGTTGGTCGATATGGAGAAGCAGCACGATCCCGGCACACAGACGATTCCTGCAGGCGAGATGACCGCCGGACTGCCACCGTCGGTGGCCACCTATATCCGGGCGACCAATCTCTGCGATCTCGACGCACTGCTGGCGACGTTCGTCGATGACGCGCTCGTCAACGATCAGCTTACAGACTACTGGGGAAAGGAGGCGATCGCCGCTTGGGCCGCGCGTGACATCATTGGCGAGCGGTTGACGCTCAAGGTCGTCAAGATTGTCCAGCACTATGGGCATTCAATCGTGACAGCCCATGTGGACGGACTTTTCGACAAGCGTGGGCTCCCGGAGCCTCTCGTGCTCGTCTTCTATTTTTCCTGCTACGACAACAAAATCGTGCAACTCATCATTCTGCGCAATCAGTCCGGCGTCTGATGATGATTTTGCGCGTTATCGGCGACCACAAGCTCGGTTGACGTCACGGCCCGCATCAGCGTGCGCAGTTGCGAATCCTTGCGGCTGCCGAAGGCGGCGTCGAATCCGGCTTGTGCTTCGGCCCAATATTTCCAGGCCTGATTGAGTCGTTTCAATCCAACGTCCGTCAGGCACAGTTCCTTACTCCGGCGGTCGCCGAGCCCTCGAACGACGGCAATGAGGCCATCTCGCTGGAGGGGAAGAATGTTCCGGCCAAGTGTCGTCGGGTCCATCACCAACCTCTCAGCGAGGTTATTGATGGTCAATGGCCCCTCCCGCTTCAACTTCGCGAGGATCGAGAACTGCGTTATCCGCAGCCCCGATGGGGCCAGATGCTGGTCATAGAACTGGCTCACGTGCCGCGCTGCTTGGCGAAGAGCCAGGCAGGTGCAGAACTCAGGGGGGGTATCGTGCATAGGAACATTGACAGGTTTGAGTTACAGGGCATATATAGCTGCATATACGGCTATGTCAAGCCAACCCTATCCTGCGTCGATGGCGTGTCAGGCGAGCTGGGCGAATCCACCACGAGGTAAAAGAGCAGGCGACCATGATCGATAGCTTCACCGTTCAGCACTGTGAGCATGTCAGCCCGCGGCTCAACAACGATGAGGTCTCGGCTGCGGCCATCAAGCTGGATGCCAAACTCCGCTCGCTGGCAGTGCTCGCGACCGGGGTGGTCGCCTGATATCCATAGAAAGCTCCATGGTTACTGGTGATGTCATCTCGTTCGGACCCTACCGGTTGATCCCGGCGGGGCGCCTGCTGCTGAGAGACGCAGAGCCTGTCGACGTTGGCAGCCGAGCGCTCGATGTCCTCATCGCGCTTGTAGCGGCGGCTGGCGATGTCGTCGGGCAGCGCGAATTGATGGACCGAGCCTGGCCGAATGTTGTAGTAGGCGACGGCAGCCTCAGGGCAACAATCGCGGAACTGCGCAAAGTGCTGAGCGATGGTCAGGATCGAGTCAGGTACATCGCGAATGTAACTGGCCGAGGATATTGCTTCGTCGCGCCTGTGGATCGCTCGGCCGCACAATCGCTGGCAGAGAAGCCGCTTCTCCTTTCCTCTCCGTCTCCTTCTGTGCCGAAGCATAACCTTCCCGCGCGACTGGCCCGCATGATCGGCCGTGACGGAGCGGTCGAGGCGTTGTCGACATTGCTGGCGTCCCGACGCTTTGTCAGCGTGGTCGGCCCCGGCGGCCTGGGTAAGACAACAGTCGCCGTCTCCGTCGCCCACGCCTTGCTCAGCGACTTCGGGGAAGCTGTTTACTTCGTGGATCTCGGTGCTGTGAACGACCCGCCTCTTGTGCCGAGCGCTGTAGCCTCTGTGTTGGGTGTCTTCGCCCAGACGAACGATCCACTTCCCAGCCTGATGGCATTTTTGGCGGGTCGTCGAATTCTGCTGGTCCTCGACAACTGCGAGCATGTCATCGACGCCGCCGCTTTGCTGACGGAGCGGCTCTACAACGATGCGCCTCAGGTGCATATCCTCACGACGAGCCGTGAGGCGCTGCGCGTGGAGGGCGAGCACGTTCACCTTTTAATGCCTCTGGATTGTCCTGTGGTCAGGGACGATCTGACCGCAGCCGAAGCCCTTACCTCGCCCGCCGTGCAGCTGTTCATGCAGCGCGCGTTCGCCAGTGGCTACCCGTCTGAACTGACCGACGCCGACGCGCCGGCCGTGGCAGCCATCTGCAGCCGACTGGATGGCATCGCCCTTGCGATCGAACTGGCCGGTAGCCGAGTGAGTACTTATGGGTTCCGGGGAACCGCTGACCTGCTGTGCAATCGATTCAAGCTTCTTTGGCAGGGTCGTCGCAGCGCTCTGCCTCGTCACCAGACACTGCACGCGATGTTGGACTGGAGCTTCAATCTTTTGTCCCACCGGGACCGGCGAGTGCTCGTGCGCCTCTCGATCTTCGTTGGCGTGTTCACGCTCGAAGCGGCCCAGGCTGTGGCGGTCGACGACCAGACTGATGCGATGGAGGTCGCGGATGCGATTACCAGTTTGATCGCCAAATCGCTCCTCTGGGTAGCGCTGATCGACGGAATCGCTCACCACAGACTGCTCGATTCAACGCTGGCCTTTGCGGCTGAAAAGCTTGCGCAAACCACTGAGGCCACCGCCCTTTCAAGGCGGCATGCCCTTTATTACGCGCTGTGGCGCTCGGGCGATCCAGGTAAGGACATTGCAGTGTCCAGCCAGGACGTGGCGGACGTTGGACCTCACATGGGCAATATTCGCGCGGCGCTCGCGTGGAGCTTTTCCAGCGCTGGTGATGCCTTGATCGGCGTGCGGCTCGCCGGGGCGTCGGCGCCGTTGTTTCTGAGGCTTTTTTTGCTTAGTGAATGCCATCGCTGGTGCGAGCAGGCCCTGGCTGCGCTGCCCGAGGGGCAACCCGACAAGGCGAACCGGTTGAGGCTACAGGCAAGTTTGGCCTTCTCGGCAATGTTTACCCGCGGCAACGGGGACGAAGTGCGAACGGCCATCGAAAACGGGCTGGCGTTGGCTGACGAATTGGGCGACCTGCGGCATCAGCTTCATCTGCTCGCCGGTCTCAACATCTTCCTCACCCGCATCGGCGACTTTCAGGGAGCTATGGGGGTTGCCCAACGCAGCATCGCGATTGCTCAAAAGATCGGCTCACCTGCGGCGATCGCCACGGGAGAGTGGATGTTGGGCGTCTCCTACCACCTGCTCGGGGAACAGGCTCGCGCCCAACGGCATTGCGAGGCTGGTGTGGCGCAGGCAGCGACCTCGGATGCCGCGCAGGTGGAATTCTTTGGTTTCGATCGCCGGATTGGCGGGCTCGTGACGCTTGCGCGCACGCTTTGGCTCAGGGGATTCCCCGATCGTGCCGCGAAGACCGCACGACGGGCGATCGACGAGGCAGTCAAACGCGATCACCCGCTGAACCTGTGTATCGCCTTGATCTTTACGGCCACCGTGTTTCTCTGGCGTGGCGACCTGATTGAGGCGGAGGATCTCATCCGACGCTTGGTCGCTCATGCCGCGCGGCATTCGCTTGGTCCCTATCATTCAGTTGGTTTGGCTTTGACCGGTGAGCTCGCCATCGCACACAGAGATCCGGCAACGGGTGTTCCGATTTTGCGGCGTGCCCTCAGGATGTTGCAGTCGGAGCAGCATCACGTCCTGACGCCCGCTTTTCATCGGGCGCTGGCGGAAGGGTTGATGCAGTCCGGAGAGATTGAGGAGGCTGCGGCAGTGCTCGATGCCTCCCTGGCTCGGAACGAGGCCGGCGCTCCGGGCGCGTGCGTTCCCGAACTGTTGAGGATCCGTGGCGAGACCTGGCTCCAAGGCTCCTCTGCCGATCCCGAAGCCGCCGAACGGACGTTCCAACTTTCCTTGCAGCGAGCAAGGGCCCAATCGGCCCTCAGCCTCGAACTGCGCTCGGCCATGGGGCTTGCGCGACTGTGGCGCAGCCAAGGCAAGTCCGCGGACGCCGTTGACGTGCTGCAGGGCATCTATCAGCGCTTTGGGGAGGGATACCAGACAACGGACTTGATATCGGCAAGTCAACTCCTGGCGGAGATCGGATGGTGTGCTCTTCCCCTTGATACGGCCAGCGAACCGGCCTGACCGCGGATGTCAGTGACCGACTGCATACGAGCGACTCGCTCTCTTTGCGATCTCGATGCGCTGTTGGCGACCTGCGTCAATCCTCTGCCGTGATGCGATCTCTACGAATCAGGATAGAAGAAGGGACGACCGGGCCGCCCCTTCGCGTGTTGCATTGTCCATCAAACGCTACTTCGCTGCGGCCTCGATCGCTTTCGCCAAACCATCCGGGTCGGTGAGGAATGGCGTGTGGCCGGTCTGGAGGGTTGTTTCGCCGCGCACCGGTGTGTTTGCAACCATCTTGGCCTGGTACGCTGGGCTGATCACCTGGTCCATCGCAGTGTGAATGTACACCTTGTCTACGCGGCCAAATCTGGCATCGGTAACATGTACGGGAGTTGCAAGCGGCGCGAGCGGCTCATCCAGAATCGAGTTGGGGATGGCCGCTCGCAGTGGCTCGGGTGCGCCATTGGCGAACAGGTCCGCGCGCGCCGAGTATTCGATTGTGGCGATGCCTTTCTCTTTCTGGATCTGCAGGTGCGGACCGATTTTGGCGTCCGGGTCCTGGTTGGCCATCGATACCAGGGAGTCACCGTCATGCGGCAGGAGAGCCGCGACAAATACCAGGGTCTTGATCTTCTCCGGCGCCTCTTCGGCGGCGTCAGAGATGACGATGCCGCCGAAGCTGTGGCCCACCACGACCGCCGGGCGATGAAACTTGCCGAGCGCTGTCACGACGACGTCGCGGTAGAGGTCGAGACTCACTTTATCAGGCGCACTCGGCGCTCCCGGGCGGCCCGGCAAGTTGACCGCCGTGACCTTATAGCCATCCCTCTTCAGCCTGGCGGCGACGTGACCCCAGACCTGAGCGCTTTCAAACGCGCCGTGGACCAGGACAATCGGCGGCTTTTGTGCAGCCATGGTGTTGCCGCCAAAGGTGAGGAAAGAGATGGCGAGAGCGCCAATGGATCGTTTCATGATTGCGGTTCCTTTGAGTTTGAGTGACATCGGTGCCGATGTCGTGATTAGAAAATGGTCAGTCGCTGCGGCGCTGCCAACCGGCGGTGCAGGCCCGACCTCAGGCGGCCTCTGGCCTCTGGGGCCCTTCGGCGAGGTGGTGGCGGCGCCAGCGGCCAGGGGTCTCACCGACGATCCTTTTGAATACGGTCGAGAAGTGGGCGTGGGCCTGGAACCCCACCATCAATGCAATGTCCAGCAGTGGGTGCGAAGTCTCGACTAGGTGCCGCTTGGCGGCCTCGACCCTTTGTAGAAGAATGAAGTCATGAGGCTTGCAGCCGGTGGCAAGACGGAACTGCGCTGTAAAGTGCGTGCGGGATAGCCCCGCCGCCGCCGACATATCGGCAAGTGATATGGCCTCGGAGATATGAGCGTCGATATAGTCGACCACCCGCGTCAGCCGCCACTTTGGGAGGGGCGAGACGCGAGGGCACAGTTGGCGGATCTGCGTTGTACGCATTACGATCGCGCGTGCAAGCGTCTGGACATAACTTTCGTCCGCGCCATCCTCCGCCGTCTGCACTGCTCGCGCGAGTTGATCGATCAGGGTGTCGCGAGAAAGCATGGCCGCAAGGAAGGCTCCACCATACACGTCCGCGCTCGTGCGCGCAGTCTGTTGTTTGTGGATTGAGGCGCCAGCAACGTACAGCTGCAGAAAGTCCGCCGGACCCGCAAACTCCACGTGCAGGGTCTGCGATGGGTGGCAGACGTAGGTCATACCGGACGCCATCACACCATCGAAGATCATCTCCTGGCCGCTTCGCAATCGGACGCGTGTCGGCCTCAGAGCGATGCCCAACACGAACTGGCCATCTGGCGCCACGACGGCCTCTCGCCGATCTTCCGCACGTGTATCGATCCAGCGAGCCACGATAATTTCGGGCTGCGGTCTGAGCCTGCGAGGCTGGTGTTGCCACGGGCGTCCGACATGCGCACAGCGACAAGCACCGCTGCCCGGGCTGACGCGGGGATCCGATTGAGCATTAAACATCGTCATTTCGTAAGGCCTCCGTGATCCGATCGTCGCCGCGAGCCGATGACGCGGGCGAAGCGACGAGAGGTTCAATCTAACGGGGGCCCTGGCGTGTGGCGTGTCACCCATTGTCACGCTTGGTTAAGCCTTGTCAGGTACCGTCAACTTAGTAGCGAGATCGCATTAGGGACCGCGGCGGTGCATTCCAGGGAAGGTGCGCGCTCGCGCTTGGGGCCTGCACCCGATCGTACGGTTACGCAATATGAAGCCGTTCTCGAAAGCCTGGATTGGGCCTTTCCACCATTCTCTGCCGCGCCGCTCCGAACGGACGGTTTTCTCAGAGCACCTGGAGTGTCACATGAACGATCTCATTACCGCGAAGCCTGAGGGCGGCGTCACACTGGAAACAGCACCAACCCGTTATGTCGAAGGCGGCGGGATCCGCTTCGCCTATCGCAAGCTCGGGCCGTCGACCGGAACGCCGTTGGTTCTGCTGCAGCACTTCTCGGGGAACATCGACGCGTGGGACCCCGCCGTCGTGAACGCCCTCGCGGTTGATCGTCCCGTGATCGTCTTCGACAACACAGGCGTTGGCCGCTCGACAGGCAAAACCCCCGACAGTGTCGAGGGCATGGCCCGTGACGCTGTCACCTTTATCAGCCTTCTCGGCCTCTCCAAGGTCGACCTGCTTGGCTTTTCTCTCGGCGGTTGCGTTGCTCAGCAGATGGCGGCGGAGAACGGCCGACTGGTTCGCAAGCTGATACTCGTGGGCACCGCTCCGAAGGGCGGAGAGGAGCATCTGTTGGCTGTTCTCCAGGAAGCCTTTTCAAGAACCGACGCACCGGACGTGCGCCTGCCATTGTTCTTCACGCCCTCGTCGGCCAGCCAGGCGGCCGGGCTGGCGTTCTTGAAGCGGACGAAGACGCGCACGGAAGACCGGGACACCGATACCGGAAGTGCCGTGACGGATCCGCAAGCCAAGGCGCTGATCACGTGGTGCGCCACGCCCGATCCCAATCACACCATCCTGCGTGCCATCACCCAACCCGCCCTCGTAGTCAGCGGCAGCCACGACACGATGCTGCCGGCAGACAACGCCTACGCGATGTTCAAAGGTCTGAGCAACGCTCAGTTGGTCCTCTATCCGGACTCCGGCCACGGCGCCCTGTTTCAACACCACGATTTCTTCGTCAGACATGTCCAAGCCTTTCTGAACGCGTAACCCAGCGTGACCTCGGGGCCGGTCCTTCGCGATCGGGTCGTGCGGTCATGGCTGACGCGAAACTTCCCTAGTTACGTGTTGGAGTGGTAATGAGCGAACTATCAACTCACCAGCGTCTCGATGCTGAATTTGCCCGCGAGGTGGAAGAAAACCAGCTTCGGCTCCGTGGCTCCCTGCGGGCCACCTACGACTTCGTCGTTTGTGGAGCCGGCTCGTCCGGTGCTGTCGTGGCGCGGCGGCTGGCCGAAAACCCGGCTGTATCAGTGCTGCTGATCGAGGCCGGCGGAAGCGATCTCGTTCCCGAAGTGGAAATGGCCGCGGCGTGGCCGCTGAATCTGGGCAGCGCCCGCGATTGGGGTTTCAAGGCATTACCCAATCCGCACCTCAACGGTCGGGCCATCCCGATGAGCATGGGCAAGGTGCTGGGCGGAGGATCGAGCATCAACGTCATGCTCTGGGCTCGTGGTCACAAAACCGACTGGGACTATTTCGCTGCGGAATCCGGCGATCCAGCCTGGAGCTATGACTCCGTTCTGGCCATATACCGCGAGATCGAAAACTGGCGGGGCAAACCCGATCCAGTCCGACGCGGACGCGATGGTCTTCTTTACATCACGCCGCCGACCGAGCCGAATCCCGTCGCGACCGCGATGCTCGACGCCGCTACCGAACTTGACATCCCTGTCTTCGACGATGTGAACGGCTCCATGATGGAAGGACCCGGCGGTGCGTCCTATTTCAACCTGCGCATCCGCGACGGTCGGCGGCAGTCTATTTTCCGGTCCTACACATTCCCGCTGATGAACCGGCCAAACCTGACAGTGCTGCCCGGCGCTCTGGTCACGCGCGTGCTCATTGACCGGGGAGCGGCGACCGGCGTCGAATGCATCCTCGACGCTCGGATCCATCGCTTCCACGCTTCACAGGAAGTGATCCTGTCCCTGGGCGCCATTCATACCCCCAAGGTGCTGATGCAGTCCGGCGTGGGTGATTCAGAAACGCTGGCATCCCTGGATATCCCGTTGGTCCAACATCTCCCGGGCGTGGGTGCCAACTTCCAGGACCACATCATGGTCTCGAGTTGCATCTGGGAATATCCGCAGCCGATTGCGCCGCACGGCAATGGCGGCGAAGCTACCATCCTCGCCAAGAGCGCACCGGAGTTGGACAGTCCTGATATCCAATTGCTCCAGATCCAGTTCCCCGTCCCAACCCCTGAGCTCGCGGCGCGCCACTCCATACCAGCCGGATCCTGGGGCATCTTTCCGGCACTGCTGCGTCCGCACAGCGTGGGCCGCCTGCGCCTGACAGGTGCCAAACCCGAAGATCCGCTCCAGATTGATTCGCAGATCCTCGCCGATCCTGCCGACCTGACCGCATTGCGGCGGTCCGTGGAGCTTGCGCGGGAGGTCGGCAACGCCAAGGCGCTGCGGGGATTCGTGAAGCGGGAAGTCATGCCAACGGCGCTCACCGCTGCCGCCATGGACAATTTTATCCGCGACGGCGTGACGACCATTTGGCACCAGAGCTGCACTGCCAAGATGGGTCGGGATGACATGTCCGTCGTGGACAGCCGCCTCAAGGTCTACGGCGTCGATCGTCTGCGGATCGCCGACGCTTCCGTGATGCCGCGCGTTCCTCTGGCTAACACTATGGCCCCCAGCGTCATCATCGGCGAGCAGGCAAGCAGGGCAATCGCCCGCGAACGCCTGCTTTGATCCCACCCTTGAAATCAGTAGAGACACTTCGATGAAACGTACAACGTACTTGAAGCAGCTGGCATATACCGCGCTCCTGGCTCTCAGCGCCATTGGCGTGTTGACCGTGTCAACGAGTACGGCTTCGGCCGCCCCGCCCGACTGGACGAAGCACGAATGGACGAAGCCCACCATCGTTCTGGTCCACGGTGCGTTGGCCGACTCATCGAGTTGGGATGGTGTGATCTCCAGGCTGTATTCGCGGCCGATGTTCCGGAGAAGCAGGTCAAGCTCCTGGCGGCGACACAGCGTCCCGTGACAGACGTAGCCC
>JAQGOE010000103.1 GCA_028293725.1 Gammaproteobacteria bacterium
GTCGGCCGGGGTCTCGAATACGAGTTCCAGTCGTTCGCCGAGTACCACAACATCGGTATCCTGGTTTGGAGCCCGCTTGCCGGCGGCTTCCTTTCGGGCAAGTACACCCGTACCAACCCTGCTCCTGCGAGCACGCGATTCGCGGAGGCCGGTTCCTTTGTGCCTTTCGACATGGAGATGGGCTACCGGGTCGTGGCAGCGCTGAAGGAGGTGGCCGGTCGGCACGACACAAGCCCGGCCCGTATAGCGCTGTCCTGGGTGCTAGGACGACCGGCCGTCAGCAGTGTGATCATCGCTGCCCGGAAAGTCGAGCAACTGGAAGATAACATCCGTGCGGTCGACCTGCGACTCTCAGACGATGAAGTCCGGCTTCTGGACGCGGCATCCGATCCGGGCATCCCGTATCCGAAGTGGATGGTCCTTCAACTCGACACCGCGGAAGACCCGCGTTCGAAAGCTCTGTATCCCGAGCGCTACGTTGATGGCGGTCCCTGGAAGGATCTCCGCCGGACCCGGTGGTCCGGCTAAAGAGCACTGGCGGCGGCGCCTGTCTCACTGAAACGGCCGTATCTCGCCCGCATCCAACGTTGCTAGGCCGCCGATGGCAGCCCAGTCGAGGCTGTCGCCGTCCCGGGCGAGCAGCCGGAGAAACCGCTCATGCAGCAGGCTACCCAGCGGCATCGGCACGCGCAGATCGTCGGCTGCCGCCTGGACGAGCCGCACGTCCTTGTATCCGAGGGGCGCGGTGAAGGCTGCCGGCTCAAACTTGCCGTCGGCAATCAACTTGCCGTAGATCCGGTAAGCCGGGGCCGGGAAAATCGTGGATGTCAGGAGGTCCACGTAGGCATTCCGATCGATACCGGCCTTGCCGACGAGCGCGATTGCCTCGCCCAACGCCTCGATGGCCGCAGCGATGAGAAAGTTTCCGCTCAGTTTCACGAGGTTCGCGTCTTGAGGCTCCGCGCTGATCACGGTCGTCTTCTGTCCCATGGCATCCAAGAGCGGCTGGCATGCTTTGATCGTCGCCGGGTCACCTCCGGCCACGACGAATAGCTTTGCTCCCGCCGCCGCCTCTGGACGGCCAAACACCGGCGCCGCGACGAAGCGTAGTCCGGCGGCGGCGTGCGCGCGTGCCAGCTCTTTCGAGAGCGCGACACTGATCGTGCTCATCGAAATATGGATCGCGCCCTTGGTCAGGCTTTCGATGATACCACCCTTTCCCAACACAACGCCGGAGACCGCGTTGTCATCCGCGAGCATCGTGATGACCGCCTCGCCCTGGCAAGCGTCGGAAATATGGACCGCCTCGTGGGCGCCCAACTCGACGAGGGGCGCGCGTTTCTCGGGGCTGCGATTGAACACGGTCACATCATGACCCGCCTTGATCAGGTTCGTCGCCATCGCGGAGCCCATGCGGCCCAGCCCAATGAATCCGGTCTTCATAAGTCTTCTCCGTCGTTGCAAAGTTGAGGGTTGGTCAAGAACGTTGTGCAGGCGCCATGAACTCCGGGCCCACGGGATCGGTAATCGTTTCGCTCAGGATGCGATCGATCCGCGCGCGCATCTCGGCATCGAGCGTCCAACCTGCCACGCCCAGTGCGGCCTGTAATTGATCGGGATGACGCGCGCCCCAAAGCGCCACGCTGATGCCCTGGTCGAGCATCCATCGCACGGCCAGGTGAATGACGCGCCGCTGGAAGCGATCGTGCGCGAGTTGATCGAGCCGCTGAACGGCGGCGAGGTATTGCACGTAGCGGGGTGGCTGGAATTTCGGGTCCAGTTGCCTCAGATCATCGCCCTTGAAGGCGGTATCGGCCCGCATCCGGCCACTGAGCAGGCCGCGGCAGAGCGCGCCGTAGCCGAGGGTCACAATGCCGTGCGCGCGGCAGTAGGGGAGTATCTCGCGTTCGATGTCGCGCTCGAACAAATTGTAGGGCGGTTGTAGGACGTGGAGAGGCGCAACCTTGCGGAAACGCTCCATCTGCGGCACGGAGAAATTACTGACTCCGATTGCGCCGATCTTGCCCTGCTCGTAAAGCGTGTACATCGCCTCGGCAGTTTCCTCGACAGGCACCAACGGGTCGGGCCAGTGGACATGATAGATGTCGATGTGGTCTGTACGCAGACGGCGCAGCGAATCATCGATTTCCCGCATGATCCGCGCTCGAGTCGCATTTCTGTAGACCGTACCGCCGCGCCACTCCACTCCAACCTTGGTCGAAATGATGGCGTGTGAGCGCAGATCGGCAGTCTGGATCGCTTTGCCGACAATCTCCTCGGAGACGCCAAAGCCATACACCGGCGCCGTGTCAATCAGGTTGACGCCCTGATCGAGCGCCGCACGGATGGTCGCTATCGATTCGCGCTCGTCGGTGCCGCCCCACATCCACCCGCCCATTGCCCAGGTTCCGAGCGCCACACGCGACACGCGCAGCTTGGTTCCGGGGAGGTCTATGAGCTCGGTACGGACCTCTTCTATCTGAGCTTGGTTTGACTGCGGCATGAGCGAATCACTCCTGTTTGACGAATGACCACCAGATTGCGCACGGGACGTTTCCGGGCAGTTGCAACCGAGTTCCCGTGGATTACAGGTGAAATATCGACTGCGCGGTGTCGCTGCCGCGGGAGGTCATTTCAAGTGAAACGAGCGCGATGATTCCTGCAATCGGGCTCTCATCCGGCGGCTCCATAGTGGCTCGATTGAAGCACCTCCGGGATCCGCCATGCTCGCCATAGTCCGTATCGCGCTACGTCGGCCCTATACGTTTATCGTTGCCGGCTTGCTCATTCTGCTCATCGGCACGCTGGCCGCGTTGCGCATGCCGGTCGACATCTTTCCGAGCATCGACATCCCGATCATCGGCGTCGCCTGGCAGTACCAGGGCCTGCCGCCCGATCAGATGGCCGGGCGCATCATCACGCCGTTCGAGCGCGCCCTGACCACGACGGTCAACGATATCGAGCACATCGAATCGAACTCGTATACGACTTTCGGCATCGTTAAAATCTACTTCCACCCCTCGGTCAATATCGCCACGGCCAACGCGCAGGTCACCGCGATTTCGCAGACTCTGCTCAAGCAGATGCCGCCCGGTGCGACGCCGCCGCTGGTGACCAACTACAGCGCCTCGACGGTGCCGATCATCCAGCTGGCGCTGTCAGGCCTCGGCCTGACCGAGCAGAATCTCGCCGACCTGGGCCTCAACTTCTTGCGCCCGCGCCTGGTCACGGTGCAGGGTGCGGCGATTCCCTATCCGTTCGGCGGCAAGACACCGCAGGTAATGTTCGACCTCGACACCGCCGCGCTACAGTCGCGCGGCCTGACCGGTCTCGACGTCGCCAATGCGCTTGCCGCGCAGAACCTGAACACCCCGGCGGGCACGGAAAAGATCGGCAACTACGAATACACCGTCAACCTCAACAGCGCGCCCTCGAAAATTTCAGAGCTTGGCGATTTGCCGATCAAGAGCGTGAGGGGCGCGATGGTCTATATGCACGACGTCGCCCAAGTGCACAACGGCAGTGCGGTGCAGACCAATATCGTGCACGTCGACGGCAATCGCTCGGTGCTGCTCAGCGTGTTCAAGAACGGTACGACCTCGACGCTCGACATCGTCAGCGGTATCGAGAAGATGCTGGGCATCGTCAAGCCCTCGTTGCCGGACGCCCTCGAAATCAAGCCGATCGCGGATCAATCCGTATTCGTACGCGCCTCGATCCAGGGTGTGATCCGCGAAGGCGTGATCGCTGCGGCGCTGACCAGCTTGATGATCCTGCTGTTCCTCGGAAGTTGGCGCTCGACCCTCATCGTGGCCACCTCGATTCCGCTGTCGATCCTCGGCGCGATCGCGGCGCTGTCGGCGATCGGTGAAACACTCAACATCATGACCCTCGGCGGCCTGGCGCTCGCCGTCGGAATACTCGTCGACGAAGCGACGGTGACGATCGAGAGCATCAATTACCACCTCGAACAGGGCAAGCCCGTGGAAACCGCGATCCTCGACGGTGCCTCGCAGATCGTCGTGCCGGCTTTTGTCTCGTTGCTGTGCATCTGCATCGTCTTCATTCCGATGTTCTTCCTGAGCGGCGTGTCGCGTTTCCTGTTCGTGCCGTTGGCGGAGAGCGTGATGTTCGCCATGGTCTGCTCGTTTTTGCTTTCGCGCACGCTGGTGCCGACGATGGCGAAGTATCTTCTGCGTGTGCATGCGGCACACGTCGACGAGCACGGCAACGTTATCGAGCCGCCACCATCGAAGAACCCGTTAGTGCGCTTTCAGCACGCGTTCGAGGCGGGATTCGTGCGGCTGCGTGCCGGGTATCACGATCTTCTGGGCCTCGCCATCGAGCATCGCAAGGTATTCGTCGCGGGTTTTCTCGGCTTCGTCGCCGTCTCCTTCCTGCTGGCGCCGTTTCTCGGCCGGAATTTCTTCCCGCAGGTCGACGGCGGTCAGATGTTGCTGCATGTTCGGGCGCCTGTCGGCATGCGTATCGAGGAAACCGCAGCGCGTTTTGCCGACGTGGAGAAAGCGATCCGTGAGGTCATTCCGCCGAACCAGGTGGCCGACATAGTCGACAACATCGGCACGTATCTTTCGTCGCTCAATACCATCTACAACAATACCGGCACGATCGGGGAGTCGGACGGAGATATTCAGATCTCGCTCAAGGAGGGTCACTCACCGACCGCCGCTTACGTCAATTTGCTGCGCGAGCAGTTGCCGCGCCGCTTCCCCGGGTTGACCTTTTCGTTTCTGCCCGCCGATATCGTGAGCCAGATCCTCAATTTCGGCGCGCCGGCTCCGATCGATCTGCAGGTGCGCGGCAACGATCTCGGCGCTGACTTTGCCTACGCCAACAAGCTCCTGGCGCAGGTCCGCCACGTCACCGGCGTGGCCGACGCGCGCATCCAGCAGTCAGCTGCCGAGCCGACGCTCGATGTCAACATCGACCGCACGCGCGCGCAATACACGGGCGGCGTGACCGCAGCCGACGTTACCAACAGCCTGGTCGTCAACCTCGCGAGTTCCAGCCAGGTCGCGCCCGTATACTGGCTAAACGAGAAGAACGGCGTCACTTATCCGATCGCGCTACAGACGCCGCAATATCAGATCGACACGCTGCCTGAGCTACAGAATCTACCCATCAACGCCCCTGGTGCGCCTACGACGGTACTCGGCGGCGTCGCCAACATACAGCGCGATCACAGCGACGCGGTGGTTTCGCAGTACGACATCTCCCCGATGGTGCAGATCTACACAACGATCCAAGGGCGTGATCTCGGTGCGGTCTCCGCCGACATCCAGAAGATCATCGCCCAAAACGACAAGGACAAGCCGAAAGGCGCGATCGTCGCCCTGGTGGGCCAGACGGCGACCATGAACAGCGCCTACTCCGGCCTGCTGTTCGGCCTCCTCGGCGCAATCGTGCTGGTCTATTTCGTGATCGTGATCAACTTCCAGTCGTGGAGCGATCCCTTCATCGTCATCACCGCGCTGCCGGCGGCCCTCGCCGGCATCGTCTGGATGCTGTTTGCGACGCATACCACGCTGTCGGTGCCGGCGCTCACCGGCGCGATCATGTGCATGGGCGTGGCGACCGCCAACAGCGTGCTGGTGATCAGTTTCGCGCGCGAGAGGCTCAATGAGCTCGGCGATGCGACGCAGGCGGCGCTGGAAGCCGGATTCGTGCGCCTGCGCCCGGTAATGATGACGGCGCTGGCGATGGTCATCGGCATGTTGCCGATGGCGCTGGGCCTGGGAGATGGCGGTGAGCAGAATGCGCCGCTCGGGCGCGCCGTGATTGGCGGCCTGCTTTTCGCCACCGTCTCCACGCTGTTCTTTGTCCCTGTCGTGTTCAGCATTGTTCACCGGCGCTACGGCGAGAAACCGAAGCCGGAGGCGAGCTTTGGAGATAACCATGTCCCCGTCTGATCGAAATCCCGTCCGGCCCGTTTCACGTCGGTTGCGCCTCGTCGGCGGCGCATTCGTGCTCCTCGCCATCGCCGTCGCAGCCTATGGCATGGGGACTCGCGCAGCGCAGAACTCACGCTTACACAATCTGACCGAAGCGCTGGCCTTGCCGACCGTGGCTGTCGTGGCGCCCACCCGCGCGGAGAATCATGACGGGCTGGACCTTCCCGGGCGCCTGGAAGCCTTCATCAGTGCGCCCATCTACGCGCGCGTCCCGGGTTACCTGAAAAGTTGGAAGTACGATATCGGCGGCAAGGTAAAGGCCGGAGACGTGCTCGCCGAAATCGATACCCCCGATCTCGACCAGCAGCTCATGCAGGCGCGCGCCGATCTCAACGTCTCGCAGGCCAACGCGAAACTCGCGCAAATCAGTGCTGAGCGCTGGCAGTCACTGGCGGGTACCGACGCCGTCGCCAAACAGGACGTCGATACACGTAATTTCAACCTCAATGCCAACCTGGCCCAGGTCAAAGCGGCGCGGGCGAACCTCGATCGCCTGGTCGCCGAAGAGAGTTTCAAACGCCTGACGGCGCCGTTCGATGGCATCGTCACCGCCCGTGATACCGACATCGGCGCACTCATCAATGTCGGGGCCACGGGCGGCGCGCAACTGTTTGTAGTCTCTGAAACGAACAAGTTGCGTGTCTACGTCAACGTGCCGCAGAACTATGTGCCTAGCGTGCCCCCGGGCACGACGGCCACGCTGACCGTGCCTGAACACCCTGGCAAGACCTATAGCGGAACGGTCGAGGCTTCGGCCCAAGCCGTCAACCCCAGCACCGGCACGACCCTGATGCAGATCATAGTCGACAACGGTGCGGGTGAGATGATGCCAGGCGATTACGCCAGCATCCATCTGCAAACCCTCGGCGCCCGTGACGTGTTCAGCGTGCCCTCGAGCGCGCTGATTTTCGACGCCAACGGACTCTCCATCGCCACGATGCGTGCCGACAACCGCGTATTGCTCAAGCCGGTGACGATCGAACGGGACCTTGGTTCCGTCGTTGAGATCGCGTCGGGCCTGGCGCCAAGCGATCGCGTGATCGAGAACCCGCCCGATGGAATCGGCAATGGCGCCGAGGTGCGGCTCGCTGTCGCGGCACCTACCGTCGCGGACGCCGGCAAGTCAAAGAGTGAGAAGGTGAGAAATGGGAACGAGAAGAGCTGAGCGCACTCCCGGACCGATGTTGGCCCTGGCGCTGACACTCATGCTCGGGGCCTGCTCACTGGCACCGCCGCTGAAAACCCCGGTCATTCCCACTGGGGACGCCTATAAGGAAATCGGGCCGTGGACGCCGGCGCAGCCGGCCGACCGCCTGCCGCGCGACAGTTGGTGGACACTCTACGACAGCGCGGAGCTCGACGATCTGGAGAAACAGCTGATAACCGGGAACCCGACGCTCGCCGCCGCCCTGGCCAGTTACGCGCAGGCCAAGGCGCTGAGTGATCAGGCGCGCGCGGGGCTGTTTCCCACGCTCGGTGTTGGCGCTGGCGTCTCGCGCAATCGCGAATCGGCCAACGCGCCCCTCAGAGGCCCCACCACGCCAACCTACTTCAATTCCAACTCGTTGAGCGGTAGCGTGAGTTACGAGCTCGACTTGTGGGGGCAGATTCGCAACGAGGTCGCCGCAGGCGAGGCTAACGCAGCGGCGTCCGCCGCCGATCTCGAGAATGCTCGCCTTTCGCTGATTGCGCAGCTCGTAGGCGATTACATTCAGCTCCGCAGTCTGGACCGCGCCAGCGCCATTCTCGACGAGACGGTCAAAACCTATACGCACGCGCTCAGGGTCACCCAACAGCGCCACGATGCTGGCATCGCGCCCGGCCTCGACGTCTCGCAGGCGCAAACCCAGCTCGACGCCGCCAGCTCCCAATCGGCACAGACGCTCGCCCAGCGCGCGCTCATGGAACACGCCATTGCAGCGCTGCTCGGCGTCTCGGCCTCGACGTTCTCAATCAAGCCGGGGATTGTGGCTATCACGCTCCCGCAGGTTCCGAGCGGCGTCCCCACTACATTGCTGGAGCGCCGTCCGGACATCGCCGCCGCGCAGCGGCGCATGATCGCTGCCAATGCCAATATTGGCGTGGCCCGTGCGGCCTATTTTCCCTCGCTCACGCTCGGCGCTCAGGGCGGGTTCCAGAGCACCGGCTTCTCGAACCTGGTGAGCGCGCCGAGCTCGTTCTGGGCGATCGGACCGAACGCCTTGCTCAGTGTGTTTGACGGCGGGCTGCGCCGTGCGCAGGTCGCTCAAGCGCGCGGCGAGTTCGACGCCTCCGCCGCGAATTACCGGGGCATCGTCGTGACCGCCTTTCAACAGGTCGAAGATAGTCTCGCCACGCTCAATCACTACCATGATGCCGCTGCGGAGGAGAAGGCTGCGGTCGACGCCGCGCAGCGTACGCTGGACTTATCGATGGCCCTATACAAGCAAGGTGCGATTGACTACCTCACAGTCGTCACCTCGCAGACCGCTCTCCTGCAAACGCAGCTGGAAGCCCTCAATCTCGATACCCTGCAGCTGAGCGCCAGCGTCGACCTGATCCGTGCGCTCGGCGGGGGCTGGCAGGACTCGGCAGCGGTGCATAACGCCAATGTGATGAACGTGAACCAGCGCGGCTGAGCGACGAGCGGCATGAGCGGCCTTTTTTCCCGCCACGCGCCCAGGAGACCTACCATGTCAATCTACAAAAGTCGCTTCGTTATAGGCAGTTTGATTGCCAGCGCCTGCGTGGCCCTTGCACCGCATGCCGCCTCTGCGCAGACCGCTCCCGCGACATCTACTGGCGCCGCCCTGTGCGTCACGTGTCACGGCATGCATGGTGAGGGCGCGTCGACCGGTGCGCCACGCCTGGCGGGGCAGAATGCTGAATATATGAGCCACGCGCTATCCATGTTCAAAGCCAAGACGCGCGCCAGCCCGATCATGCAGCCCATTTCAATGACTCTCAGCGACACGCAGATGAGCGAGCTGGCCAATTATTTCTCGAAACAGACGGCGCCGTTGGTAGATGCACATTCCGCCGCATCACCACAGCTTCTGCCGGCAGGAAAACAACTCGCCCAAGTGGGCGTTGCCAACGTTGCCGCTTGCTTCAGCTGTCACGGCATGCAAGGCAAAGGCAACGGCGCCCGGTTCCCGAGCATCGCCGGACAACCTGCACAATTTGTCATCGATCGCCTGCACGAGTTTCAGGCGCGCGCGCGGGCGAAGGCCCCGCAACCTGGCACCATGACCGCCGTCGCTGCGACGCTGGACGAGAAACAAATCGCAGCCGCCGCGGCGTATCTGGCACGGCTCGAAAACTGATAGCAAACATCTGGCGATTTCAACTGAAATCCTCCACGTCGGTCGCGAAATCAACCCGCTAACTCCAGCCAACACACTGAGCGTGCAAACGGCAGCACTCTCGCGTGCCGAATACAAACTGGAGAAGTGACATGACACATCCGACCGTGAAGTTTGGGCTGCCGCTGTTGGTGGCCCTGGTAACAGGCTGCACCACGATGGGAACAGGGTTCGGCTCGACGGCCTCGGGCACGGACCCGGTCAATTTCAGCTGGAAGAGCTCGGGCGGCGTCTCGGGAACAATCGACGCGACAGCGTCCAACATCACGTATGCGGGACAGTTTTTTCAGATCACGAGCGACACGACGGCCGAGAGCCTAGGGCCTCTGTGGGACGGATGGGGTCGTGGCGGGCGCAGGGGCGGTTGGGAATACTGGGATGCCGGGCCGGAATTCGTGACGCATTACTCCGGCAAGGTTGTGGCCAACCTCGCTGCATCCGACGGTAAGCACATGCGCTGCACGTTTCGGCTGGTGCACCCTGACGGCGGCATGAGCGGCGGCGGCACGGGCCAGTGTCAGATGCCGGACGGCAAGACCATCGATGCAAGCTTCCCCTCTGCTTAATGGAAACCCCATAATGAGCGCCTCAGATCCTACCGACGACGAAGTCCCAGTCCAGAAGCCGGACGAGCTCCGTTTTCAGCGGTGTGACGCCGCGGCGGGAGGCTGGGGCGCTCACGACCCGATGGTACTGCGGTTGGCGACAATTCGCAGCCACGACCAGTACAACACCACGATCTATGCGCTCGATGACCGCAATCGCGGCGTGTTCGGTGTACGCAGGGTCGTCTTCATGAACGAGGTGGACATGCGCCCGCGCGGGATCGCCAGCGGCGCACTGGTCGAGATCGAGTCAGTCGCCAAAGACGGCCGCAGGCGGCTCGTGCGTAACTTTGTGGCCCGCCCGTACGACATCCCGAGCGGCTCAGTTGCCGCCTATTACCCTGAAACCAACCCCTTGCTGCCGCTCGGCTATCACGCTCCGAAGAGCAAAACACCCGCGGCGAAATCCATCTACGTACGCGTCAGAGCGATTGCGACGACATAACATCGTGTCGTAACGGATGCGCACCTTCCGCAGGCGTCGTCCACCCAAGTAGTTGTAGACCACGAGGTCGCCGGGAAACACGCTGCGGCGGAGCGTGATCCCGGCAGCGTGTGTGTCAGGGACTGGCCGCCTCGTCGGCAGGTGTCCACGTGGAGTCCGGTCGGACCTTGCTCATCTTCTGCGCCGTCTTCGCCCCGGCGGGGCCGAGATCCTTCTCGTAGACCATTTTGTTCTGAGTGACAAGAAAGGTCATGACACCCGACGAGCGGTAGGCGGCCGGATAGGCGACAGCGGTGAAACCGTCGGGCGACCGCGAGAGGATCCGGAAGTAGTAGCCATGATACGGGACGGCCTCGTTCCCTCCTTCCGTTCCGGAGAGCAACGTACTGATGACACTTCCGGCCCCGTCCGGCGCCGTGGCTTCGTTATCGGTCCCGGGCGTTCGCTGCGCTTCGAGCGAGTGGCATACGTGCATCACAGTGAGCTCGTTTTCCCCAATGCGCCGGAATAGCACTTCCCTCGCCCCGGCGTCCGTGTCGAATCGCCACGACGCGTTGCGCGATACCAGCGGCACGGGAAAGGGCCAGTTTTCCGCCCCGACGTAGAGAATCTTCGCACCGTCTGGTTGCCGGGCGAGGCGGTGCATCTGCTGATACTTCTGCACGAACTGCTTGCGATCCAACTCGTCTGCGGCAGCGTCGGCGGAGCTGACGAGGTCATTGTCGGCTCCCAGCACCTTCTGCACAGCTTGTTCATTGCCGCTTTGGGCTGCCTGAAACAGCGCGCCCGCGGCGTCTTCCGCGGATAGGTAGGTCGGTTGGTCAGAGTGGGCTGAAGGAGGGCTGGCCTTGCCCGGCGGGGCAAAGCCCGCCATCAGGACCGTGATGCTCGCGACCAAAGCGCGCGCCTCTCGAGGGCGTAACCGCGACCCGTCAAACGTTTTCGTCAAAAATGGCATGATGTTGTCCTCTAAGTCTTATCTGTGACCGCCACCACCGTGGGAGCCGCCGAAACCGCCGCCATGAGAGCCACCGCCGTGAAAGCCGCCGGCGCTCGCTCTACCGCGCGCAGCGAATCCTTGCGTCATCCCTCCATGATTGAAGCCGCTGAAGGCACCCGAGTGCGCCCCATACATTCCATGGCCGGCAGTCGATCCCGAATGGAGGCCTCCGCTCCCTGCAAATCCACCCGGATGAAACCCGCCAGCACCAGCGCCGTGAGCGAATCCGCCCTGGTGACCAAACCCGCCGGGTCCACCGTGGCCCCGGAAAGTCGGACTGCGCGAAACGTACGGTGAGTGGTTGTAGACGATGCCGTGGTGATGCCAGTCGGCTCCCCAGTGGTGCCAACCCCAGCCATAGCCGCCGAAGATTCCGATCCCGATGCCCAGGCCGAAGTAGAGCCCCGGACCATCGAAGTACAGCCCGGGAACCGTCACCCAGTCCGGATAGAACGCAAGCGGCGCACCGTAAACGAGCCAGGGGTCGTATTCGGGGACATAGACGACGTCCGGTTGCGCCGGCTCGATCACGATTGTCTGCCCCTCGTCCGTAACGTTCTCCTGGGGGGTGCTCTTCAGATTCCCCGCCCGTTGGGCTTCCGCCCGCATCTGTTGGACCGCGCCCATCACCGCCTGCGAGTCGCTCATGTAGGCCTCGCCGAGCGAGGAGGTCCAGGACAAGTTCTTGTCCATCATCGCGAGCACTGGCGGAAACTGCGCCACGGCTTTCACACTGTTATCCCAGGGCTGTGTATCCGCGGCCTTCGCAAGAGGGTCACCCTTGAGGTCGCTATGGGCTTGCATCCACCGTTCTGCTTCGACTACTTCGGCGGGATACGTCGCTGCGGCGAGAATCTGTGCGACGAGCTCATCCGGATACAACGCAATCGGGGCGACCAGTTGGTGCAGTTCCTGTGGAGACTGTGAACCACCGCCGGGGGGCACTCCCGGGCTGACTTGCGCCGGCGGTGGACTCGTCGCAACGACAGGCGGAATGTCGGGCGCCGCCGGCGGGGTTGCACACCCGGTTTGTAAACCGGTCAATAGCAGAAACCCGGCGAGCAAAAGCGCCGAGGCATACTTCGGGCGGAGTGAATCCGCTTCGAGTGTCCGATCGTTCATGTCAAATTCCTCTTTTCAGTTCCAACCCAGCTCAGTTCCAACTCAGCGCCATCACGGCGAGCGCCGATCCGAAGAAGCACGCCATCCCGATGGCGATGATCCAGAGTGGATTACGCAGATCGTTGACGATCGGCCTCGTGACAGAGTCGGGGGAGTTGGCTGCGGGGTGGTCGACAGGCAGTGTGTTCATCGTCGCGCCCTTGCGTATGTGTCCCGGCAAGCACAATCGCCGCCGATGGCGGGATGAGCATGGTGAGCAACGATTGCCCCAGGATTTCGCGGTGCCGCGCGAGCATTTCAGCCGTAACATGTGGGTGCCGCCCTTGACTACTGACGCACGTGGATCGACTGAACACGCGCATCCCTGCGAATGACATCGAGCACCTTCCGACAGCGGTAGGCGGGACCGGGCCCGGTAAGCTGCAGAACGATGTCGGTGTCGCTGGCCTCCCGCCGCAATGTCAGCTGGTAGTCGACCTGATCATCCAGGAGGGAACTGATGAATTCCTCATCACGTGGATCCGGGACATCCGGCGTCAGCGCAACGCTCAGCCGCATATCGCATGGCGCGGGATCCGCCATTGCGACGTGGCCACCGGCCAGCGCCGCCAGCGTCAGCGCGCCGAGAATAACTGTCCTGTACTTGGCGGGTCGGGTGATCAACATGGCTTTACTCCGCGATCTCATCCTGGTGCGAGAGTGCCATGGGGCGCCTGAGCCCCGATTTCATCGCGCTGCTTTCATATTTCAAATGAATCATTGCAATTGAAATGCCCGGGGCGGGATTGCGAAACGCATCCGCAACGGCTGCTGGGTAGCCTTCCTTCCATGAGATCTATTCGCGAGGAGCGCGCCGTGAGCGCGCAAGTTGGCCGTTGGGCGGAGTTAGCTCTGGCCATCGGAGGGTTCGGCATCGGTACGGGCGAGTTCGTCATGATGGGTTTGCTTCCAGACGTTGCCGGTCACTTCAGCGTCTCGATACCCGCGGCGGGACACGTCATCAGCGCCTATGCGCTGGGTGTCGTACTCGGTGCGCCGCTCATTTCCGTGCTTGCCGCTCGTTGGCCGCGTCATCGGTTGTTGCTGGCACTGATGGCATTCTTCGCCGTCGGAAACTTCGCGAGTGCACTGGCGCCGGGCTATGCGTCACTGATTGCCATTCGGTTCCTTGCGGGGCTGCCCCACGGAGCCTATTTCGGTGTCGCGTCCCTGGTGGCCGCCTCCCTGGCGCCCGCCAACGAGCGAGCCCGGGCGGTCGGGCGAATGATGTTGGGCCTGACGGGAGCCACTCTGGCCGGAGTCCCGTTGGCTACCTGGCTCGGACAGTTATTCGGGTGGCGCGCGGCCTATATTCTAGTGGGCAGCATCGGCATACTGACCTGCGTCTTGATTTCCCGGTTGGTACCGCGGGCCGGCCCGGTCGAGGGAGCCAGCCCCGCGCGCGAGCTGAGCGCGTTGTCCCACAAACAGGTCTGGCTCACCCTCGGTGTCGGGTCGGTCGGGTTCGGCGGGTTGTTTTGTGTCTACAGTTACATCACCCCGACGTTGACCCAGGTTTCCGGGTTGCCGGCTCGCTACGTCCCGTTCGTGCTTGCGGTATTCGGCAGCGGCATGATCCTGGGCAATCTGATCGGATCGTGGCTGGCCGACCGCGCGTTGATGCGGACGATCGGCGCACTCTTGATGTGGAATGCCATTATCTTGGGGACGTTCAGCTTAGCTGCACCCCACGCCTGGATGGCGGCGGTCGTCGTATTGCTCATCGGCACGGGCGTGGCCATCGTTCCCGCCTTGCAGATCCGGCTCATGGATGTTGCCGGGGATGCGCAGACACTTGCAGCGGCGTTGAATCATTCGGCTTTCAACATCGCCAACGCGCTGGGTGCGTGGCTGGGCGGTCTCGCAATCGCCGGTGGCCTGGGATGGGCCTCGACCGGGTGGGTGGGCGCTCTGCTCGCACTCGCCGGGCTGTTCATCTTTGCGCTGTCTGTGGCGGAGGAGGGACGCCGTGGGCGTTCTAACGTGCTCGCCCGGTCCAGCGCATGAGTTGATGTGCACTACTTTCATATCAAATCCAAATATCTAGGAGAAAACTATGAATCTTTCACGTAAAAATCGGCGTTTGATCGTTTGGGCCTACCTGGCACCCGTCGTTTGCGGGTTGGGCGGATTCGCCGTCCCGGCTGTTGCGCAGAATGCGGTCTCGCCGACGGCGAGCCAGTCGTATTCCGCTGCGCTTCCAGCGACGTCAGGCGCCGCGGTGTTGACGGACGAGGAATTAGCGATGCGCGTGAAAGGAGCGTTGCATGCCGCCCCTTATCTCTACGACGAGCATGTCGCGGTATCCGTAGAACACGGCGCGGTCGTCCTGCGTGGGATTGTCTTCAGCGATTCGGACTTATTCGAGGCGATTCGCATTGCAGACAAAGCCGCCGGTGACAGACGGGTGGTCGACGATTTGTCAATCGAGCGTAACGGTCGTCGATAGACGGCTCATTTGTGCAGATCGTCGAGCCATCGGATCAGCTCGCCATGTTGGAATCGAACTGTTCAGGGCGAATGATCAGCAAGCGCGGGCGGAAACTTCAGCTGGCCGGCTACCGCTCAGGTCGCGTAGAAGTTGGTTGGATGTAATATACCGTAAGCAATACAGGGTGTACGCTCCGCTCGAACGCCGGTAATGAGAGCGAAAAGCGCAAGAGGGAGAGGGTGATGTCGTCTGAGTATCCCGGCGATGAGAAGCTTTTGACGAAAGGTGAGGTTGCGCGCCTTTGCCGCGTCGATGTGCGTACCGTCGACCGATGGCTGACGGCCGGAAAGATCGGCTTTCATCGTACGCCCAGTGGTCGTGTGTTGTTCCGTAGACACGACGTGCTCAAGGTTGTCGATCCGGCGCTGGCTGCATCGCGACAGGGTTGAAGTTTGGTCGGAAGTTGCAATCCGACATTATCGGACATCTTTCGACATTTTGCGGCAGGGAGTTTGTTCTGTGTTGCAGACCTGAAATCACGCGCCTATGTTTCGCCGTTGACGGGGAAAATCCCGACTATCCCAGTATGAGCGAGGAGGGCGGTCATGCGTTCAAGCATACTTGGTGCCGTGTTGAACTCGGCGGCGATGCTCGCTGCAGTTCTGCTTCTCTCCAACGCCGCGATGGCGCAGACGCCCGCGGCGGAATCGGACTCGTCTTCGAAGACCGTTCCCGTCTACGACCCCTATCCACCCGGCATACTCCCCGCCGATTTGAATTCGGAACTCGCCAGGGTGTTGCGGGAGGTGGATTTCATCGAGGCGCGAGCGCTCGCCCAGTGGCGGGCGTTGACCCCTCCGGTTCTGACAGGTCAGCCGCCAAAACTGCAGGGCACGGGCACCGCGGCTCTCGAGACGCTCGGCGAGCTCATGAATTACGACCGGAACATCTCGCCTTTCAGGGACATCGCTTGCGCATCCTGCCACATGCCGTACGTGGGCTTCAGCGGACCGATCCCATCAGTGAATCTAACGATGATCGCGTATCCCGGAACAGTTCACTTCCGGGCCGGCAAGCGGACGGCACAGCGCTATACCTACGCGCCGTTCTTCCCCGTACTGCAGTACAACCAGGTACAGGGCGCTTTCTTCGGCGGCAACTTCTGGGATTCACGTGCGACGGGGTATCTGCTGCGTAGTCCCGACGCGGAGCAGGCCCAGGGTCCGCCAGTGGATACGCAGGAAATGGGCAGCCCGGATACGGCCTGCATCGCGTTCAAGCTTCAGAAGGCCAAATACCGGTCGCTCATCGAGGAAATCTGGGGAAAGGGTACCCTCGACATCGACTTTCCGGCGGTGACCGAGAAGATTTGCGCGTTGCCCGGAGGGGCAGCCATATTCGGTACTAACACCACTCCGGTACCCCTGGGTCCGGAGGAGCGGACCCGCGCCGACCAGGTGTACGACCATTGGGCGCAGGCGCTGGACGCCTACGAGCAGTCGGTGCAGGTCAGCGCGTTCTCGTCGAAATTCGACGCCTCGCTGGCGCCCACACCCACGTACACGCTGACGGCGGAGGAGCAGGCCGGCTACAACCTGTTCCGTGGCAAAGCGAATTGCAACTCATGCCATCTGGACGGCAGGTCGACCGCCCCCACGCCGCCCCCACCGGCAGGGACCGCGCCGAACGGCCAGGACACCGGGGCCACGGCCGACACGAGGCCGCTGTTCACCTGCTTCGGTTCCGCCAATCTCGGCCTGCCCCTGAATCCCAGGGATGCCTTCTATTATCAGAACAAACCGGATTTCTTCGGGTTCACCGCCAATCCTTATGGCTTCGGCTACCGGGATCTGGGATTGGGCACTTTCCTCAGAAGCGGCTTCGGCTCCTGGCCGAGTCCGAACGCGACCTGGACACAATTCGCGCCCGTCAGCGATGGGCAGATGCAGACCTCCTCAGCGCGCAATGTCGCGATGGCGCCGCCGCAGTGTTCCACCACCGAGGCGCCCGGGCCTTATTTCCAGAAGGAGTTCTTTCACAACGGCTACATCAAGAGCCTCAAGCAGCTCGTCCACTTTTACAACACGCGCGACGTGTACAAATTCAACGTCACTTCCGGACACTGTCCGCCCGGTAAGACGGAGAAGGTGGACTGTTGGCCGATGCCGGAAGTCGAGAACAACCTGGACAAGACCGTTGGCAACCTCCAGTTGACGGACCAGGAGGAGGATCAGATCGTCGCCTTCCTGCAAACGCTCACGGATGGTTTCACCCGGCCTTACGCCAACAGCGATACCTTTACGGGCGCTTGCATGAAGGGCGGTTCGGCCAAGACTCAGGGTAATGAGTTTCTCATCCCGACTCCGCCGCTCCCGGCGTGTACCGCAGCGGTCTGCGGCGTCCCGCCGTTACCCACGACGCCTATTCCCTAGGGCGTGATTCACGAGATAAGGCAATAGAGTATGGGAGGCTTCCAGTGAGCGCACTACACACGAAAACAGCGATTGCGGCTGCGCTTGCCAGCCTGCTCTTTTTGAACTCGGGCGTCGCTCAGCAGGTTAAGGCGTACGTTGCGAAGCAGGAGCCTCCGGCCGCGAAGGCCCCGCGCGTGCAGATCACGCGGGGCCCGGAGCTCGAATTGGCCGACGAGAATTCGGCCACCATCAGATGGACGAGCAATAATCCCGGCGGCTCCGATGAGCACTTCGGGGTCATCCATTACGGTACGAGTCCCAAAGAGCTCAACCAGACCGCGAAATCGCACATCCGATTGAATCAGAAACACGCGGATACGATATTTCGGGTGAGCCTGGAGGGTCTCGCGCCGCGGACGACGTACTACTACACGGTTGATTCGACGCAAGCGAGTGGCGCTAGCGACGGCTTGAAGGGTTCCGTTGCGAAATTCACGACTCCCGGCCCCGGCCAGCGAATCGTGAATTTCCCGCAACCGCGGGGCTAAGTCGAGCCCATCGACGCGGTGGCTAGCTCGCGCTCACCTTCGTAGTGCCGGTGTTGCCGCTGTTTGCTGCTGCAATCGCGGCCGTCACCTGTTTCATAGCCCCGGCAGTCGCCTCGCTTACGCACGTGCCGTCATCGTCCGGCGCGTCCAGAGGGTCCGCGGCCGACAGCTCGTCGCAGGCCTCCCTGGCAGTTTCTCTTACGCGATTCTTGAGCTCCGTCGCGCCTGAAGACGTGGAGAGATCGAGGTTCGCATAGCTTACAGCGCGCTCGAAGCTGTACTGCACGATTGGGATCCCGTCCGAGCGCCCAACCGTCGTCACCTGTACCGGTTTGCCCTGGATGGTGATCTGAGAGTTCTGCGCCTTCTCTTGAGCAATCGCCGCACCACTGACCGCTGCGAGAGCGAGTGTCAAGGGAAGTGCGAATTTGAATATTGAATAGGTCATGTCATGTCTCCTCAGTATCTGGCGTGTGGAAATGCCGCCAGGAGGTGAAGAGCGTGACTGACGCATGAGCCATCTCGATTTCGAACACCCCGTCTCGAGTTTCAGTAGTAATCTAGCGTCATGAGAGCCGGATATGTCGGATCAGCACGACGTTCAGGAGCACGATGAGGACTGTCGCGGCAATCGCTACCAGCGCGGTTCTGTTGCTCGCCACGAACTCTCTCATCACTGATTTGCGCGAAGACAGAACGACGATAGCGATCATGGGTAGAGGCAGCGCAAGGCTCAGTACCACCTGGCTGAGGATCATCGCAGTCATCGTATTGAAACTGAGCGCAACGATGAACGCCGGCACCATGGTGATCAGGCGGCGCGCCCAGACCGGGATGGTGAATCCGACAAAGCCCTGCATGATCATCTGACCTGCCATCGTTCCGACCACCGAGCTGGAGATTCCGGAGGCCATCAACGCAACTAGAAACAACCCCGCCGCGCACGTGCCGAGTGTCGGGATCAGAGTGTGATACGCGACCCCGATGTCTGTGATAGCCCGTCCGGACTTGCCGAACGCCGCTGCCGACATCATCACCATCGCGAGGTTGACCAAGCCTGCAAAGCCGAGCGCAATCACGACCTCCCGGTTCGAGAAGCGCAACAGGCGGTGGCGTTCAAAGTCGCTGCGCGGTGGCGTCCTGTTCTGAGTCAATCCGGAATGCAGGTAAAGGGTATGGGGCATGATGGTCGCGCCGACGATCCCGACTGCCAGTGTGACGGCCGACCCATCCCGCAATTGCGGGACGACGGTGTGAAAGAGGGCGGCATGCCAGTCCGGCGGGGCGATGACGAGCTCGCACAGGTAGCTGAGGCCAATGACTGCGACGAGCGCGGCGATCACCAGTTCGAGCGGTCGGAAACCCCTCGTGCCGAGTTGCAGGATTACACAGGTCACGACTCCGGTAATGCTCAAGCCCCACAGGAGCGAGACGTGAAACAGCAGGGATATGCCCAGGGCACCGCCGAGGAACTCCGCAATGTCGGTCGCTATCGCGGCGATTTCCGATGCGATCCACATGCCAAACACGGTCGGGCGAGAGAACTGTTCCCTGCAGAGCTCCGCCAGGTTACGTCCGGTGACAATGCCCAGATTTGCAGACATCCCCTGGAATAGCATTGCAACCAGGTTGGCGGACAGCACGACCCACAGCAACTCGTACCCGTAGGTCGATCCGGCTTGGATGTTGGTCGCGAAGTTTCCCGGATCCATATAACCGACCGACGCAACGAGCGCGGGACCGACGAACGGTAGCAGTGCCCGCATGCCTTTGCGGCGTCCGTCGAGCGCATCGCGCGCCGCGAGCTCGGTCTGAAATGTCGCACCGTCTGTGAGGGCGAGGCCAAGCAGAGGAGTGTTCACTGGAGGTGGCATGAGTTCGAGTCCTGGTGCTGGACCTTCCGCCACAACCCGGCCGTGTCATTGGCTGTTCGTCCCGGGTTGCGGCAGAGGTCGACCGGCGTGGCAGCGCCCCTAGAGCGGCATGATTCCCGGGCGGTTCCTTGGGAATTTCGCCAGCGTTTCACCGCTGATATTCAGGGTCTGCATCACCATGTCCGGCGGGCTATGGGTCAGCCAGTCGGCCAGCGAGACTTCAGCGTAGCGATCGGTCTTGAAGAGACCCAACATCACCAGGTCAGTGTCCCCTGTGTTTTCTATATAGTGACCCAGGCCCTTCTTCACATAGCCGACATCGCCTGCGCGAAAGTCAGCGGTCGCCGCCTTCGGGCCCGTGTCGAACACGGTCATCCGACCTTTACCCTGGATCCAGTACTGCCATTCATCGGCGTTCGGATGCCAGTGCAGCTCACGCACGGCTCCCGGTTTGATCGTGAGAAGCGCGGCTGCGGTCGTAGTCGACACGGTGAACTTCGTACTGTCGACGATCTTTATGGACCCGCTTCGTGTCTGGTAGTCCGGTGCCTGCTGGCTGAACTGGTATACGTACGGGTGCGGCGGGGTGGCGCGTCCTCCTTGCGAGGCCCGCTGAGCGTCGGCCAGCGGACCCGGATCCCGGCCTTGGAAGATCCAGAGATTATCCACCGGGATATCCTTGAATACTTCCGCGGGCACGCCAAAGTTCTTGGCGAGCACGTGTGGCGGCATGTGTGCCATGAAGTCAGTCAGCAGCAGCGTGTTGAATTCCGACGCCATGCCGTTATCGAAGCCGAGCATGAACTCGCTGCCGGTCGGACCCACGCCCATCAATGAGTGCGGCAGACCCGGCGGGAAGAACCACAGATCGCCCTTCTTGACGTCGGCGACCTGCGCGCGACCGTGTTCGTCGAGGATCGAGATCCGGCACACGCCGTCCGTTACGATGGCCCACTCGGACTGCTGGTGCCAGTGTAATTCGCGGATGCCGTTCTGGCCGAGCCGCATGTTGACTCCGGAAAAGTCCTTTGAAATCGCGAAATCCTCCTGCGTGACCTCGCGCGCCCACCCGCCATTCTGATAGCGCCTGTGGGCGTTGTTGAACGAGGCCCAGAACAATTGCATGCCGTTGACGTCAGTGGCCGGAGGATCCTGGAATGATGGGAATTGGCCCTCCAGCGCCTCATTCCGCGGGCCCGGGTTGTCCAGGCCTGTGGGGCTCTTGCCGTTGACCCGACCCTCCGGTGGCCGGTCCGGATTGCCAAAGGTGGCCGCGCTTGCCACGCCGGCCATGCCCAGTGCGGCGGCCGACGCCGTAGCGCCGCGGAGGAGCTTTCGTCGTGTTAAGATAGTCATGTTGTGTCTCAAATGCGGTGCACGCAATTACTCGGGACGCCCGGTGAGGGCCATGGGTGTTGTCGCCGCTGCCAAGGGCGCTGCTGTTGAACGGGGACAGGCTTGGCAGTCACCGCTTCCTTCGTGCTGAGGGCAACTGAGTTCGCTTCCCGCGAGGCAGTAGTAACCTCCGGAAAGAACGGGTTGCATATTGGCGCAACCGGCCGACATACCAGCGACGAACAAACACGCGCTCATTGAGCGAAACATAGATGCCTCCTGTTTGGCTCGAACAATTCGAGCCGAGGGGAGGAGTATCGTTGTTAGGAATCACTCGCGTGTTTCCATTCACAACCGGCAGGTTTCACTCGAAACACTGCCGCACATCCCGCGGACCGCTAGCCTGTCAGATCGGGCATCCTGGCGAGAAGCTTGTCGAGTGTCACCGGATAGTCGCGCACCCGCACGCCGGTTGCGTTGTAGATCGCATTCGCGACGGCCGCGGCCACGCCGCAAATTCCGAGCTCCCCGACGCCCTTGGCCTTCATCGGGTTCGCCACCGGATCGGTCTCGTCGAGGAAGATCACCTCTTGGTGCTGAATGTCGGCGTGAACGGGCACTTCGTAGCCGGCGAGATCGTGATTGACGAAGAAACCCAGTCGCTTGTCGACCGCGAGCGCTTCCATGAGTGCTCCGCCGACGCCCATGGTCATTGCGCCGATCATCTGGCTGCGCGCTGTCTTCGGATTCAGGATACGGCCCGCCGCGCAGACGGCAAGCATGCGCCGCACGCGAATCTCCGCCGTCAGGGCATCGACACCGACTTCGACGAAATGCGCGCCGAAGGTCGTTTCCGCGTACGTCTTGTCGAGGTCGCCGTATTCGATGGCATCTTCCGCGGTGAGGCCGGTCTCCCCTGCGGCTTGGCCGAGGGGCACGCTGCGAGCGCCTGAGCTGACTTGGCCGTCCGCGAACACTGCATCAGCGGCGTTGAAGCCGGACTTCCGTGCGACGGCTTCGCGCAGTTTGACGCAAGCCGCGAAGACGCCGGAAGTTGAGTTGGTGGCGCCGAATTGACCGCCGGAACCGCACGAAGCCGGGAAGGCGGTATCACCGAGGCGGACCACGACCTTGTCGAGTGGCACGCCCATCATCTCCGCCGCGGTCTGCGCGATGATCGTGTAGCTGCCCGTGCCGATGTCGGTCATGTCGGTCTCTACCGTCACGACGCCGTGATTGTCGAGCCGGACGCGTGCGGCCGACTTTTGTACCACACTGCCGCGGATCGCCGCGGCGACACCGCTGCCGACGAGCCAACGCCCTTCGCGTGTGGCGCCAGGCCGTGGATTGCGCCTGCTCCATCCGAAGCGATCCGCACCGACGCGCAGGCATTGGACAAAGGCGCGCCGCGAGAAGGGCCGCATGGGATTTTCGGGATCGACCTGCGTGTCGTTGCGGATCCGGAATGCGACGGGATCCATGGCGAGCTTCCCGGCCATTTCGTCGATCGCAATCTCCAGCGCCATCAGGCCGGTCGCCTCGCCCGGCGCGCGCATGGAATTGCCTTCGGCGAGATCGAGAACGGCGAGCCGTGTGGCCGTCATCCGGTTCGCGCCAGCATAGAGGAGTCGAGTCGGGTTGACCGCGCCGTCGGCCTTACCGCCCGGCAGGTTGCCGGACCAACACTCATGGCCTATTGCTGTGATGTCGCCGTCGCGTGTCGCGCCGATGCGGATGCGCTGGATCGTGGCGGGTCGATGCGTCGTGTTGTTGGGTATCAACGGCCGCGTCAGCGCCACCTTCACCGGCCGACCGGCCGCACGGGCGCCGAGAGCAGCGAGGACTGCGTCGGAACGCACCCACAGCTTGCTGCCGAAACCGCCCCCGATGTAGGGCGAAATCAGGCGGACATTCTCCTTCGGGATACCAAGCGTCTGCGCCAGGTCACCCCGGCTCTGGTCGAGCATCTGGGTCGATGTCCACACCGTGACCTTGCCCCCATTCCACGCCGCGATCGAAGCGTGCGGCTCCATCATCGAGTGGCTGTGGTCCGGCGTCGTATAAGTCGCATCGAGTTGGACCGTCGCCGCCGCGAACGCGCCGGCGAAATCACCCACCGCGGTATCAGCCGCGCCGGTGGTGATGCCCGTGGGCTTGGTCGCTGAGTCTTTCGCCGCGGCGAGGTCGAATGATCCTCGAGCCTTGACGTAGTCGACGCGGACCAGCTGCGCCGCGGCGCGCGCTTGCTCGAACGTCTCTGCCACCACCAGCGCGATCGCCTGATGGTAGTGTTGGATCTCGGGGCCGCCGAGAAGCCTGGCGGTGTTGCGCTCGGCCCTGCCGAGCGGCCCGGCATTGCTCGCCGTCACGATGACCCTAACGCCGGGCGCGGATCTCGCGGCGGTCAGATCGATGGAAGCGATCCGGCCCTTTGCGATGGCCGAGCCGATCACGTACCCATACGCCGGGTTGGGCGCGATGTCGTGCCACTCATAGGCGTAGGGTGCGGTGCCGGTGGTCTTTCGCGGCCCATCGATCCGATCGATCGGTTGGCCGACCACCTTGAGCTGGTCGATCGGATTGGTGCTCGCGGGGACGTCAAACTTCATGCGTCACCCTTCGCCTCGGCCAGCACCGCCGCGAGCGTGCGCTCGGCCAGGGGCACCTTGAATGCGTTTTCGGGAGTCGTACGCGCACCCATTAGCAGCTGCGCCGTCACCGCCTTAGCGCCGCGCGGCATCTGGGTCTCGGCCGCTTCGACGCGCCAGGGCTTGTGCGCTACGCCGCCCAACGCGACGCGACCGGTGCCGTCGCGCTGCACGATGGCGGCGACCGAGACCAGAGCGAATGCATAGGAGGCACGGTCGCGCACCTTGCGGTAGATGTGCGTGCCGCCGACGGGCTTGGGCAAAGTCACCGCCGTGATGAGCTCGCCCGCGGCCAACACGGTCTCGATCTGCGGCGTATCGCCGGGTAGGCGGTGGAATTGGGCGATCGGAATTGTTCGCGTCGAGCCATCTGGCCGCGTGGTTTCCACTGTCGCGTCGAGCGCGCGCATCGCTACGGCCATGTCGCTCGGATGGGTCGCAATGCAAGCGTCGCTCACGCCAATGACCGCATGCCCGCGGCTGAAACCGCCGATCGCGCCGCAGCCGCTGCCGGGCGCGCGCTTGTTGCAAGGCTGGTTGG
>JAQGOE010000326.1 GCA_028293725.1 Gammaproteobacteria bacterium
TGAGCAGCGCTATGCAGGATACCAACAGCTCGAGCCACTGAAACGGTGGCGGGTCAAAAGGGACAACCCCAAAGCGCGCGCTGATCGAATTGAACAGGATCCATACGGCCGACAGCAGCAGGATGCCAACCAGGTAGGCCGGCCGGCCCACGATGCGGCTGACTCGCTCAAGGCGTAGCTGTGACGGGCTGGTCGCGTCCCACTCGCGACGCTGCAGCGCCACCACTCCCTCGATGTTCTCACTGATGTGATCGGACAGAGCCGCCGCGGCGGGTCGATCTGTCTCGGCGTTCAAGTCAGGCGACGGACGTTCTTCTGGCATGCGAAAGGATACAGAAAGATTAAAGAAAGAATCCACGAGCAAGTTTGCTTTGTTGCAGCAAGTCCTTTTCACGAGCGCGTGCAAAAGACCTTACCGTAGAGTATATGACTACGTAGAGACGTTAGTCTCCGGCTGACGAGACGTACACAAGACGGGAAACCGTCGTGCCGTTCATGGGGAGCCTGCTCGAACACGTTCAATCGAATCGTGGCGGGAGGGTGTATGAAAGCGGTGCTCGCAGTCGTAGCGGTCTTCTCCGTGGCCTTACTCGGCGCGGGCGTGTTCCCCAGCGCCAGCGCGTGGGCGAGCACCACTCAGATTATCGCGGCCGGAACGTCGCAGACGAATCTGCCGACGGAAACGACCTGGCCCGGCGCCCAAAACCCACCTTATATATGCTGTTGGGCCCAACAAGGTCAGTACGTCACCTTCTCCTTCACCGTAAGCGGTGGCTCGACGGCGTTAGCGTTGCGCTACAGCGCCGGCCACGGGGCGATCACCCGCAAGATCGAGCTGGATGGGGCAACGTTGGTTGCGGATCAGACCTTTCCGGGTACGCCTAACTGGAGTACCTGGGCAACGCTGACCTTGACCAAAACGCTCAGCAGCGGGACACATACCCTCACCGTTATTTTCGACACGCCGTCCGGGTCAGCTGGATACCTCAACCTCGACAACCTCGCGGTTACACAACAAGCGGCTACCGGCACACAGGTCATAGCGGCCGGCAAGTCACAAACCAACCTCCCCACGGAGACGACGTGGCCCGGCGCCCAGGATCCGCCGTACATCTGCTGTTGGTCCGCGCAGGGTCAATATGTCACCTTCTCTTTCACCGCAAGCGGCGGCGCGACGACTCTGGCTCTGCGCTACAGTGCCGGCCACGGGGCGCTCACCCGTAAGATCGAGCTGGATGGCACGACCCTGGTTGCGAACCAGACGTTTCCGGGCACACCCAATTGGAGCACCTGGACGACGCTGACGTTGAACGAGACGCTCGCCAGCGGGACGCACACCCTCACCGTTATTTTCGATACGCCGTCCGGCTCAGCCGGATCCCTCAACCTCGACAACCTCACAGTTACACAGCAAGCGGCTACCAGCACGCAGGTCATCGCGGCCGGGAAGTCGCAAACCAATCTCACCACGGAGACGACGTGGCCCGGCGCCCAAGATCCGCCCTACATCTGCTGTTGGTCCAAGCAGGGTCAATACGTCACCTTCTCTTTCACCGTTGGCGGGGGAACAACCGCGTTGGGGCTGCGCTACAGCGCCGGCAACGGGGCGATCACACGCAAGCTCGAGTTGGATGGCGCTACTCTCGTTGCGAACCAGACTTTTCCGGGCACTCCCAACTGGAGTACCTGGACGACCCTGACTTTGAACGAGTCGCTCAGCAGTGGAGCGCACACGTTCACGGTCATTTTTGACTCACCGTCCGGCTCGACCGGTTTCCTCAATCTCGATAATCTCACCGTCAGTCAAGGCAGCGGCGGCGGAAACCCACCACCCACGGCAGTGGCCGTTTCCCTGGGCTATGCCGACAGTGCCAGCGGATTGACTCCCTGGTCGGGGTCCGCAAACACACTTTTCATCGGCGAGCCACCTCAATGCTGCGCGACCCACGGCCCGGACAACGGCAGTCCGGGGTATGACGGGGGCGCGATCGAGATTACAAACACAGCGTCCACGGCGGTCACGGTCACCAATGTCACGGTGGATTTTGGGGGAGCCTCGAGTCCTTCGAGCTTTGCTCTCTGGGGCGGAACCGCGGCCGGCTCGCTGCCGCAGTCGCTCCCGGCCGGGTGGCACCTGGTATTGACCATGCGGTCGGGTTTTGACTTCGATACCTCGGATCTGCTCGGCGAGGCGTGTCATATCAACAGCGGCGTGGTACCCGTCGTGCACGTTACGCTCAACGGGACCGACACCGACTACCTGGATGACCATCAGATACTCAACAGTGACGGAGCGGATCTCGCCTCGTGCCCGGGAGACGTATCCGAGCAGAAGTCATTCCAGGTCGTGATCCCCGGCGCGCAACCCGCCGCCGCCCCGGTAAACGACGTCGCTCCATCGATAACCGGCACGGCAACCGGGAGTCGCGTTCTGAGTGGCTTCGCGGGGGGTTGGAATGCCAGCCCACCACCCGCCATAGTGTTGCAATGGATGCGTTGTGACAGCGCCGGCGGAAACTGTGCGGCCATCTCAGGGGCGACTTCGCCAACGTACCGTCCGATAGCCGCCGACGTGGGATCCACGCTTCGCTTGCAGATTACGGCCACCAACGCCACCGCGAAAGTGGCCATTTCCTCGGCTCCCACAACCGCGGTGGCCTCCGGACCGGCGGTGACACAGATGGGGGATACGTCGACTGGATTCACTTCTGTCTATGTTTCCACGGTGTCAGAGCTGGCGTCGATCTTTACCGCGACTTCATCCGGGACGACCACCGACTTCGAATTCTTCGCGCGCGGCGCGGGCGGCACACAGGTATTTACCCCCAAGGTCTATTCGGTGGTCAACGGGGCGAAGGGCACCCTGTTGGCGACGGGAGCCGCCGTCACGGTGCCGAAGGGTACTAACGGCCAGTGGTATGTATCCAAGATGACTGGCTTGGCGCTCACCTCCGGCACCCGGTACGTGTTGGCACTCGACCCGTCGGGTACCCCGAGTACTTATGTCGGCTCCGAAACCAACGGCGAGATGGCTTTTTTCGTGGACTATCAGTGAACGGCCGCGAAGACCTTCTTGATGAGTGAGTTCGCCTGCCCGAGCGGATCTTTACGGATGGCGTGCTCCTCATCGGCGATACGACTGAACAACCCGTCCAGTGCCTTGGAGGTCACGTAGTCGTTGAGGTCGGCGTCCTGCTTGTTGACCAGGCCGAGCTCGGCCGCCTTGCCGGCATACTTGTCGTACACGGAGGCGAGCTGCAGCTTTTCGGTTTCGCGGGCGATCGTTGGCTTGAATTTGGTCGTGAGCTGCGCGCTAGTGGCGCGTCTGAAATACTGGGTGCCAGCGTCCTCACCACCGGTGAGGATGCCCTTTGCGTCAGAGACGCTCATCCGTTGCAGAGCCGCCTTGAATATAGGCTTGGCGTCGGCGACGGCCATCTCGGCGGCGTGATTCATTCCCACCTTGAGCTTATCCGCCTCTCCGCCCATTCCCACCATGCGCAACGCGCGATCCGCCTTTTCGAGTGCCGGGGGCAGAGGGATGGCCACCTTGGGGTCGTTCAGAAATCCGTTAGGTACGCCGAGTTGTGACACCGCCGTGTCGATTCCTTGTGACAAGGCGGCACGTAAACCACTGGAGGCGTCGTGGGAAGTCAACGCGTCCAACGTGGAGGGTGCTCCCCAGGCCGCCCCGGAGCCTGCAAATATTGTTGCGGCGCACAGGACCGCCACGTTACGGCATCGCCATAAAGGCAGTGTGTTCATGATTGCGGCTCGGGTTGCGATGACCCGGGCAATCGTACTCTCTCGAGCACACTGGCGCGTCGGTTACCAGGCGGCCACTCTCAAGCGCCACCCCGCGAACTTCGCGGCTCGAGCAGCGGTGTCACGACTTCCTCCAATCTCTCGGCCGTCCAGGAAGGCTTCCTTTCTTGCCACCCATCCTCCACCAGCAGGCCCGCCCGGTCGATGGTGAAATTGACGGGCAGTCGCCAGATGCGCCCATAACCCGGCGCGCTGGAATGGCACAGTAACCCGACCGGAAAGCGCAGCGACTGCGCGATCTTGCGGACCTCGGGAAGCTCGTCAGGCGTATCCAGGCTGAAACCCAACACGCGCAGGCCGGCGGCGGCGTGCTGGGCCGCGTACCTCGAGAGCAAAGGCAATTCGTCGCGGCATGGCGCGCACCAGGTCGCCCAGAAAGTCAGAACGACCACCGACCCCAACAAGTCCGCCGAAGAAATTCGCGCTCCATCCACGGTCACGAGGGTGACCGCTGGAGCCCGGGTACCAACCCGTAACTCTTCCGCCCCTGCGGGCGCTCCTCGCAGCGAATTCCCGGCAAGCAGCGTCGCGACCGACCCTTTCAACATCGCGCGGCGCGTGATCGGGGGCGCGGAGTATGGTCGATACCTCGTCATCAACATTTTTGCGGTCCACCCGCCCTGCGATAAACCTGCGGTGGTTGCGCGAAGCGCTGCTCGAAAGCACGTGTGAAACTGGAGGTGTGCTCGTAGCCGACCGCGGCGGCGATCTCTTTGATCCTCAGGCGGGTGCCCCTCAGCAGCAACGCGGCCTTTTGCAGCCGTCGCTCGGTCAGGACACGGCCGAGGCCGACGCCGGTCGTTTGCTTGTACAAGTGCTGGAGCCGCGACTCGCTGAGATTCAACTCCGAAGCGAGGTCGGAGATTTTGCACAGTGACGCCGATTCGACCATTTCCAACATCCTGCGGATGCGGCCCTCCAGTGCGGTCGGAATCGGCTCGCCGGTGCCACCGTCGGCGGTAGCCCACTCCGTCTGTGTCTGTGCTTCGGCCGATGCAGTGGGCTCTGCACCGCCGCTCCTCCCCTGCGGACTCGACATACTTATCGTGCCTCCCATCCTAGGACGCCTCGATCCACTCGCGGTTTTAGCACGAGCCGGATTGATCTCGCCATAGAGCGAGAGATCCACACCTCGTAATCAGACTCGGTCTATAAGCAACCTGAGCGGCTAATGATTTTCATCGAGTAGCTTGCCGATCAGGTTGCGCAGCGAGCTCTCATCCTCCAAGGTCAGATCTCCGCCGCGGCCGCCGCTCGCAGCTCGTATGGTACCGCTTCGATCGATGACGATCACCTGGGGAATGCTTAAGATTTCCTGACGCGTTCGTCCCAGGTAACGGTCCACGTCTTCCTTGGAGGAATATCCAACCGGAAACGTGAGCTTGAAGTAGTCCTGCATCGTGGCGGCGAGCCGCCGCCCGTCGACCGACGTGTTAGGCGGGTCGAAGACGACTCCAACAGGTTGAAAGCCGCGCGACCCGAGCTCGCCCTGGAGTTTTCCCAGCGTCCTCAAGACGCGCAAACAATGTTCCGACTTGACGAACAGAAATTCCATGACCACAACTTTCCCTTTGAAAGCGGAGAGTTGGACGCTCTGGCCGCCGGGCGAAACGATGGCGAACTCCGGCGATGCGCGCGGCACCGGCGCTGCCGGAACGACCAGGGAGGTAGCGGCCACGAGCAGTGAAGCGATGCCTGCAATGAGTTTCAGCATGTCACACCTGTTGCCATTTAGTGACGATACGGTGAATTTCCGCGGCGGCGCCCGCCGCGGCGTCTTCTGGCGTGCGCTCGCCTTTGAGTACGCTCTGGACCATCCGCGGGACCAGGAAGCTGTTGAAAACCTCCATGTAAGCCGGCGTCGCGAAACCCGGCACACCCAGGTTTGGTGTCCAGTGCAGCGCGTCCTTCAGCGCTACGTACTTGAAGGAAGGGTCCGCCCGCGGATCCTTGGAGAGTCGCACGATGAGATCAGGGACGGTCTTGGGATAAATCGGAAAATTGCAGCCGAGACTCTTCTCGTAGCCGGCCCTGGAGCTGTCAACCAGGTCCGCGATGAATTGAGAGGCCACTGCCGGGTTGGGAGCAAAGTTCCAGACCACGGAGCAATTCGTAATGTGTGGCAACGCAGTGACACCGACGCCGTTGATCCCAAGGAGTGGCGGCTGCACCCAGAGCTTGCCGGCGACCTGGGGGTCGCGTTTCTCAGCAGCGCGCACCAGGCTGATGGAGTTGGTGGTGATGGAAGTCTGGCGCGCCAGCATGGCCCGAACGTTGCCCGCCGGGCCCCAAGTCAACTGCTCGGGCGAGCCCGACTCCTGGTAGAGCGACTGGATGAATTTCAGCGCCAGGACGCCAAATACGTTCTTGTCGAACAGCACGTTGCCACCGCCATCCAACAGCCAGGCCCGGTGTGCATACAGGAGAGTGTGCAAGGTGATGTTGCCCTCGAGAGTCGGCGTAAATGCCAGCCCCGAAGGGATGCCGAATTTATCGCGCAACGTGCGCCCACCGGCGCGCAAACCGCTGTACGTCAAAGGTCCGCCGGGCGCTCCGACCCGGGCCCAGTAGTCCTGAAAGAACTGCACGGGCGTCGGCATCCAGTAGTCGGCAAACGCGAAATAGCGGCGACTCCCGGGATGGAACGTCGAGCGGTAGGCAAGTTGCGGGATGGCGCCGTATTTCGCAGCCGCAAGCTGGTAGATCCCAGCATGGTCGATGGTGTGTTGGTAATACTCGGCCGGGGACCACGGGAAGATAAAGACGTCGTGTCCCTTAGCGGCTGCGACCTCGGCCGCCGCCGCCGCGGCAATTTTTTCCACCGGGATCTTATCCACGGTGATCTTCACGTGATGTTGCGCACCCCACTCGCGGGCAACGCCCTCGAACCAGACATCGAACTCAGGGATGAAGTGCGCCCACTTTGCGATCCGCAGTGTTTCCTGGGCCGCCCCCGTGCCGGCGCGGAGTAAAGAAGGGCCGGCGACAACAGCGCCGGCCGCGAATTTAACGAAGTCCCGGCGAGCTACCGGCCTTCCCTTGAGCTTGGCCATCGTTCAGTTCACTCCCCCCGAGTGACAACCCTGGCAGGTTCAGGTCGACCTGCCAGGGTGTGCTCAGTTGTCGCGCGGCTATGGCGATGCCGGTACCGATCCGTCGCCGCCGCCAGGAAACTGGCCGGTGGTTTGCAGGCTGACGAAGTTGGCCGTCAGCTTCCGGTTCTGCGGCTGTCCGTTAGGCAGGAACACCTGGTCCAGGAAAGCGTCCCTGGCGATCGCGCCGTTGCGTGGATCCGGAATAGCCGGGCAAACCAGCCAGATCGCACCCCCGTCCGTCCCCATGGGGGTGAGCTGCCCCTCAGCGCCGCAGCCGTTGGCCTCGATCTGGTTGTTGGTATCGTCCGCGGTGACGATGATTGGACCACCATCGAGGCTGACCCCGTTCTTGGCCTCCAGGGCTGCAAAGACCGACGCGCAGATGGCGGTGGTCGGGTGGAGCGGATCCTGGGTGAGCCAGACATAAGTGATGATCCACATCCCCAGCAGATCGTCACAGAAGTAGCCGAACGGGCTGTCCGAAGGGCTGTCGCACACATCGGGATCGGTACTGATGCAGTTGTTGTCGCTGCCGTCCATGGCATTGCGATTGGAGGCGAATCTCCAGTCCTGCCGCAGGTTTGGCGTGAAGATCGTATTCACCGTATTGAGCTGGAAACACGGCGTGGGCGGTGCCAGGGGGCTGACGATGTCCGATGCACAGGGATTCGTCGCGAACACACCGTTGGGTAGCCGTTGCTTGACCATCGCGTAGGCTTCAAAGTTGCTGACGATGGTCTCCATCGCGATTCCGCGCGGGTTCTCACTGTTACCGATCGAGATGTCGTGAGTGCCGGCAAGACGCGTATAGCTCGTCTCGAAAGCGCTCTCGCTGGTGAGGAAACCCAGGATCGAGATGAACTGGTTGGGCGCGCTCGTGCCGTTGTCACTGAACCCGCCCGTGGTGGCCAGTATGCGGAAATTCCTCCGCTCGGGATCATTGGTGGCGCAGGTCGAGTCGGCTACCCAGTTGACTCCGTTGCCCCTGGCTGGGGGACCTGTCCGCCGGGCGGTGCCGAAGCGGCCGACAACCTGGGTCGGAATGATGCCGTTATCTTCGTAGAAGGTATCGCTGTAGTCGCAAGGCGGCGGGTTGAACTTACTACTCCTGACCGTGGCCGAATCCTGTGCGGACGCGAGAGTGGACAGCGCCAGGAGTGGCAGCCCCGCCAACGCGAGGGCAACAACATGGAGCCAGGCACGCATGGATACGTTTTTCATGATGGTCCCTCCTCTAGGATGGCTGAATGCGGTTGGTTTCGGGGTGCAGCATCCAGGAGATGGATTCGGCCACGTACGGCGCGTTTCCCAGCCCCGGACAAGCAGCCCATAACATCAGCGGCTCGTTGCCGTAGCGGACGTTGCCGATGTGCTGGCTCTTGTCTTTGTCGACGGAGGGATCCGGGTACTGGAAGCCGATGCCGCGGCGGATTTTCTCCAGATCGGCGGGCTTGCCGGTCAGGAAGGTCCAACCCGGCTTCGCGTGGAACATGTCCCGGTAGGCGCGGATGGCCTTGACGTCGTCCTCCTCGGGCTTGAGGGTGAATGAGTACATGAAAAGCTTCTTGCCCACGTCGTCGCCGAGCAACTTCTGCACCGTGACCAGGTTGGCTGTCACGGCGGGACAGATCTCGTCGCACTTGGTGTAGAAGAAATTCAGGGTGACGATCTTGTCCTTGAGCAGGTCGTCGTAGAACCTCACCTGTTTGCCTTCATGGGTCAGCAGTGGCACGTTAGGTAAGTGCAGCCGCTGGATGCGCTGCCGCGCCAGCTGCGACTGCGTCGGTTTCACATCGCTCACCGCCGCGACGGCGGCACGCGCGAGGGTGCTTCCCCCGGCAAACGTGGCCGCTCCAGCGAGCGGTGCCAGCGCTGTCCAACCTAGCATCTTCCTTCTCGATAGGTCGCTCATGTGTTTAATCTCCTGGAAGTTGCGTCGCCGCTCACGGCACCAGTATTTCGTCGCCCTGCGCCAGCACGTGCCATAGCGCCATCATCGCGTGATCCTCATGCACCACGTTGTGACAGTGGATGGGGTACTTGCCTACCCAGTCGCGGAACTTGAAGAACAACATCACGCGCTCGTTGGGATGCAGTTGGGTGACGTCCTTGCGCCCCAAGTCGGTCGGTACGGTGGGCGCCACACGGTTGCGGCTGAGAATCTGGTGCTCCTCCAGGTGAATGTGTACGGGGTGCGTCCAGTCGCCGGTGAGATTGGTCAGCAGCCACTGCTCGGAGCTGTTCTGCTGGACCGTGAAGCGGAACTGGTTGCAATCCATGAACTGGCCGTTGATCGACCACTGGCCGTTCAAACGATCGAACTTGAAGGTGCGCACGATGCGGGGTGCCACATTCGTGGTGGGTAGGCTGTAGAACGAGGGATTGGTGGCAGGATCGACGCTGTCGTCGGTCACAGCCGTGCCACTCACCCGGAACTGCAGACAGAGGTCGCCGCTGCCGGCGGGCTTGATCGCGGGTTGGCTCGAGTTGAGCACCAGGGTGCACTCGGTGCTCGAGCTGTTCTGGGCGGCCACCTGGCTGTCGACGGCCACCGGACCCTGACCATTCAACTGGTTCAGCCGGTTCTCCAGGTAAAGGGTCTGCCCGGCGAACTTGCTGAAGTCGACGATGACATCGACGCGCTCCGCGGGCCCGATGCGGACGCTCTGGACCTGGATCGGATGCGGCAGCAGGTTGCCGTCCGTGCCGATCAGGTAGTACGGATTGGTAGCGCCCAGGTTGTTGAGGTTGGTGAGGAAGAACTCATAGAAGCGCGATGGACCCGTATCCAGCAGGCGGAAGCGGTAGCGGCGCGGCTGTACGTTGAAGAAGGGCTGTATCTTGCCGTTGACCAGGAATTTATCGCCGAGGATGCCGTCCAGGTTGAACAGATCGAACACCAGCTCACCGCTGGTCGGATCGTAGACCCGGTCGGCAAACGACAGCGGAATATCGAACGCCGGGAAGTCAGGCAGATGGAAACCCGTACTGCTGTCGCCGGTGTCGAACTGGTTGAAGAGACAGTAGAACCCGGTCAGACCCTTGTAGGTGTTCTGCGAAGTGAAATCCACCCGATGATCGTGATACCACAACGTGCTCAATGACTCGTTGATGTCGCCGTTGGGCGCGAAGTCGGAGTTGAATCCGGCCAGCACGTTGGGGTAGTACTGGTCGCAGAAGTGACCGGCGGAATAGAAGTCGCAGGGATTGCCATCGCTCTCCGATGGGTTGTGCGCGTTGTGCAGGTGAGTGGTCACCGACGGCATGCCGAACCCGGAGTTGTTCACCTGCGTTACGGGCGGCAGGGAATTGATGTTGCGAGTGAGCTGCGGCTTACCGTAGAAAGCCTGGTAGGTCGGGCCCGGGCTGCGGGCGCCGGTGCCGTCATCGAATCCCCACAGGGTCTGTACAGGCAGCGTGGTGTCGGCCGTCTGACGCGCGGTGAACTGCCGCTGGTTGAATTGATACAAGGTGCCGGGAACGACCGGAAACCGTGTGGGATTGATGAGCGGCGCCTGAAAGGCGGCGGCGCGCACCTCGCCCGCCGCGGTGTTGGGATTCAGCGTCGGCGTGGGACTCAGCGCTGTGACCTTGCGCGCCAGCGGCATGACCACCAGGGGATCCAGGAAAGGCCGCGTCTGTGGGCTCTGGGTCTGGTTGCCGGGCACGCAGCTCTGGTTCGTCCCGGGACTGGTGTTGGTTCCGGAGCTCGCCGGCTGATCGGTGGCGACCTGCCCGTAGGCCCGCGCGCTCAGACCGCTCTTGGCGATGAGCATGCCGCCCGAGGTGAGCAATCCCATCTTGAAGAGCTCGCGCCGGCTCGTTAGTCCGGCTGCGATCAGCTCGCGTCGATTCTTGGCCGCGTCGCACATCTCCTTGAAACGTCGCCGGGAAACCTTCTCTCCAAAGACGTTGTAGTACATAACCGCCTCCCCTGATGTTGGAGCTAGCGTAGCCCGCGTCACTCCGGAGCAGATAGGCGAAACTTTTAGCTAAAACCGCTGTTTGTTAGCATTTCGCGCTGAGGGCTCGCGGCGCGGGCAAAGAGCCGCGCGCGTGCGGCATAGCTCGTGCGACCTTGGGCCCGCTTTGACTGGCCGGTCAACGCCGTTTTGCCGCATACTCGGCTTCGACACCGGATTCGAATAACGCCAATGACGCCAGTCGCACGCTTTGAACTCGTTCTCATTTTGATGGCGGCCGTCATCGTGCTGGAGTTACTGGCACGCCGGCTGCGTATGCCGCCTGCCGCGGCATTCATTCTCGGTGGAATTGCGCTCGCGCTCATTCCTGGAACGCCCGATGTCGAGCTCGATCCGGACCTGGTGCTGGTGCTGTTTCTGCCACCGCTGCTGATGGCCGGCGCTTATTTCACGGTGTGGCGCGACTTTCACGCCAATCTGCGCATCATTCTGCAGCTGGCCATCGGTGCGGTAGCGTTCACAACGGCGGCCGTCGGCATCGTCGCCCATTGGATGTATCCGTCGCTTCCCTGGGCGGCGTGTTTCGCACTCGGAGCCATTGTGTCTCCGCCTGACGCCGTGTCGGCCAAGGCGGTTCTGCAACGCCTCACGCTACCGCCGCGAGTCACCGTGCTGCTGGAGGGCGAAAGCCTGGTCAACGACGCGACCGGCCTGGTGCTTTATCGGTTTGCGGTGACCGCCGCACTGACGGGTGCGTTCAGCGCGGGCCACGCCGTCTTGAGTTTCGGCGGACTGGCGCTCGGCGGCGTGGCGTTGGGACTCGGGTTCGGGTGGTTGGTGACGGTGCTGTTACTACGCCTGCGTGACCCCACTCTGAGCGTGATCGCGAGTTTCCTGGTGGCCTGGGTTTCCTACATCGTCGGCGACTGGCTCCACGTGTCGGGTGTGCTGTCCACGGTCGCGTGCGGCGTGGTGGTGGGAATACGCCAGCACACCGTCCTGTCGGCCGCGACCCGCGCCCAGGCGGAGGCCACCTGGGGGGTCATCGGGTTCATTCTCGAGTCGTTGATATTTATTCTGATCGGGCTGTCGCTGCGGAGTGTTTTGCAGCGCCTGGGCGGCAACTGGCATGCCATCGCCGTTCTCATGCCGGCCGCGTGGGCGATCATTGCAACAGTTATCGTCTCGCGGTTCGTCTGGATACTCCCGGCAACCTACATACCGCGTGCCTTGAGCCCATCGCTGCGCCGGCGCGATCCCTACCCGCCAGTGTCGGTGCCCATCGTCATGAGTTGGGCCGGTATGCGCGGTGTGGTCAGCCTGGCAGCCGCTCTTGCCCTACCGGAGGAGTTCCCGGGACGTGACTTCATTCTGGCGACGACGTTCGCGGTGATCCTGGTCACGGTTCTGGTTCAGGGCGCCACGTTAGCTCCCTTGATTCGCGTCCTGGGCCTCAACAACTTCACGCCGCAACAAACGACTACTCTGTCCGAACCCGAAGCCCGGGTCGAGATGGCGAGAGCGCAACTCGCCGAGGTCGAAAGATTGTCAGCGCGCGAAGACCAGACGCAACGCCATCCGCGCCTCGTCGAGCAGTATGGCTATCGGGCGCGAGCGGCGACCCGTTTCAACGAGGCCGCCGGGAGCCTGGTCGAGCAGAAGCGCGAGCACTTTACGGTCGTGCTGGCGGCGGTTGCAGCGGGCCGAGCCGAGATTCTGCGCCTCTATCACGCGGGCACGATCCACGATTCGGTACTCGGTGTGTTGGAGCACGACCTCGATCTCGAAGAAATCAGTGCGCGCAGGCACCTCGGCGAGCCCTCAGAGGGCTGATTCTCGCCGCAGATCCACCGGAATCGCCGGGAGCAGCTTGAAAACGGCCACCGCCGCACCTACCGTAGCTGTCTCGAGTCCGCCGCAAAAAGGAGTGACCATATGACCGCATCGACCGAGCGCGCAATCCTGGCCGGAGGTTGTTTTTGGGGCGTACAGGACCTGCTCCGGCGTTATCCGGGCGTCATCTCCACCCGGGTCGGCTATTCCGGCGGGGACGTGCCGAACGCGACGTACCGCAATCACGGCACTCATGCCGAAGCGATCGAAGTCATTTTCGATCCCAAGGTGATGAGCTATCGGAAACTGCTCGAGTTTTTCTTCCAGATCCACGATCCGAGCACCCTCAACCGGCAGGGCAACGACCGCGGACTCAGCTATCGCTCGGCGATTTTTTATACGACCGAGGAGCAGAAGGAAACGGCCGAGGACACTATCGCGGACGTCAATGCGTCAGGTCTCTGGCCGGGAAAAGTGGTGACGGAAGTCGCCCCCGCGGGCGATTTTTGGGAAGCGGAGCCGGAGCACCAGGACTACCTGGAGCGTATCCCGAACGGCTACACCTGCCACTTCGTGCGCCCTGAATGGAAGCTCCCGGTCCGGGCCAAGAAGGCCGCCGGCGTGGCGTGAGTCGAGGCGGAATGGACGGTCCTCAGTGACCGTCCACTCCAAACGCGAGCAGCACATTACCCGGTTGGCCGGTGATGCGGCCGTAGCCGGAATTCACGTACACCATGCCGCCGGCGACGGTAGCTCCGCCGTTATCCAACGAGCCGCCCACGCCGGCAACGCCATTCACCGTGTCGAACGACTGGGCCGTATCGAAATCCCAGATCACACGACCGTCGCCACTGGCGTAGGCGCGTAAATGACCATCCTGAGAACCCGAAAACACCACTCCCGGCATGGCTGAGACGGCCTGCGATTGGGCCGCGATGCAGTTTCTGGTACCCCAACTACACACGGGCGCGGGCGGATCGGCGCGCCACACCTGTTTGCCATCGTCGATCCGAAGTGCGACCAGGCCTCCAGGCTTGGCAGTCGTTGCAGCGGCGTCGGAAACAGGGGCATACAACATTTTCGAGTCCGCGGCACTGCCCCACTCGATGCCACCGAGACTGCTGCCAACACCGGCTTGCGCGGTCCACAACTCGCGGCCGGTCTCGGGGTCGAGACCGTAGACCTGTCCCGACTTCTCCCCCGTCAAGAGTACCTGGTGTCCGTTGGGCAGCGCTCGCAAGATCGGCGACGTACCGAAATCAACATCGGGGCCGAGCGTCTGTGGACACTTACCCTTCCCCGCGGAGTCCGGCGACTCACAGCCGACGACGTAATTGTCCTTGGCGTGCAGCTGATTCGCCCAGCGGACGGCGCCCGTGCTCATGTCGAGGGCGAGAATCGAATCCGTACGGCTGGTCGGGACCTCGGTGTATGAATTTCCCGTACCTACATACAACAGGTGGCGCTTGGGATCGAGGGTGGGCGCGGACCACACGGAACCGCCGGCGGGGCCATACAGCTGCGTACCATTTTCCGTTTTCTTGTAAGGCTGCGGCTGCTGCTCGATGGTGAAGGTCCGCCAGAGCAGCTTGCCGTCGCGAATATCGAGCGCGGCGACGCCGCCGCGGAACTTACAACATTCATAACCCGGCGCGGCGGCGGAGAGTTCCTCCAGGGACGACAGGGGGACATAGAGCTGTTGATCGTAGGGCACCGGGGCGCCTGTGATTCGCGCATCCGGGTGTTGATCGAGCCGCTTCTTCCAGATGGGCTTACCGGTGTCGGCGTTCAGCGCATAAACCGTAGCGGAGTCGTCTCCGAACACGGTGGCGAGCTGCCTGCCGGAGTCACTCTGAATCATTACCACGGACACGGCAGCGCGCACCGGCGCCTCGGTGTCGAATGTCCAGTGGGTGCAGCCCGTCTTCGCATCGAGAGAATAAACGCGCCCAGCGGAGCTCGTCACATACACCCGCCCGCCCACGATCGTCGGCTGGCCGTAGATGTAGCTCGCCCGGTATCCGAACGCCCACTTCACTTTCAAGTGCGGCACATCAGCAGCGGTGATTCCGGGATCGGGTTGATAGCGCGAGTTGTTGAGATCGCGCCCCCAGCCGTTCCAATTCGAGCCGCTGTCGGCCGCCTTGGCAACGCCGTGTGCCGTGCAGAGATTCGTCTCGGGAGCCTTGCCGAGGCTACCGGTGGGCGCCTTACCAGTGACAAAAGTCGTGACGGCCACGCGATCATTCATATTGAGGCCGGCCGCCTGCGCGCGCATGACGCCGTTCGTCAGAATCTGCATCACCTCGTCCGGGGTGCGCCTGGCGATGATGTCGCGGGCTGGAATCCGATCTTTCGGATGATCATGACAAGTGCTGCAGAACTGCCCGTAGAGTTGCGAGCCCGGGACCGACGGGGGGCCGTCGTTGCCCGCTCCGGCAGCCGGTGCCGAAACGAACAACAAAACGGCGGCGAGGGCCGCACTGGCCTGCGGCAGTTGCCGGACGATCAGCGCCATCACGGCGCCGTGCGGTAGGCGATGCGGTCGCCGCGGAAGGTTCCAAACCAAAGCGTGGAGCCGACCTGCACGGCAGTGGTCGCGCCACTGAATTCCTTCGCGCCGGGCTCCTTGACGACAGGTGTGACCTTCAACGTCTTGGGATCGAGTAGCACGGTCGCCCACGCGAGTGGCTCGTTCAGATTCTTCGGGGTGACGAATTGCCCGGTGACAAAGATCCTTCCATCGGGTGCCCAACGCAGATTGTCAGGATTGAAATCAACCTTGACGCTCGAGCGCTCGCCCGCACCGGTGAGAGGCACGCGATAAATTTCATGCGTGCCGTAGGCGTTGACGAATACCCATTTGCCGTCGCGGGAGACGACGATGCCGTTGTCTCCCGAGAGTTGCGTACCTGGAACTTCGCTGAATCCCTTGCCGGGGGTCCATAGATAGACGACGCCGTTGATCTGGCCCGCCAGAATGTGCTGGAAGGCTTCCTTGTCGGCGTTGTCCATGAATTTTGTGACGACGAAGCCGCCCTTGGGCAAGGCGGCCACCGAGTTGGGATTCACTCCCGACGGCACCACGACGCAGCCCACCCACTCAGCGGATCCCTTGCCGGCGTTCAAGTGGAAGACCTCCACCGAATCACGCCCGGCGTGGTTGATCGCGTAAACGGTCGATACGCCACTATGCCCCGGGACCACATCCAGTCCGTGAGTCGCGAGCCCCTTCAGATCCGGTGCGGCGCACGAATACGCCGGATCCGGCTTCGCGGCAATCGATAAAATAACGGGCTTGAACGTCTTTGCCGCGGTATCGATCAGATACAACCCCGCGGATCCGGGCTGGAGAGAGCCGCCGACCAGCCAGCGGCCACCTTCGACCGGAAGGAAGTCCTCTACATTGACCACACCGCAGACAAAACTCAGATCGCCCACGGGTGCGCAGGATGTCGATCCGGCAGGCGCAGATTGGGCGCGCACCGAGTGCGTTGTGATGAACGATGTGGCAAGGACGAGCGTTGCGGCGGTAACGGCGGCGAGCGACTTCATCTGGACGTCTCCCCTTTGACTGGCCGCCGATGTTACCTCAAGCCGGCTGTCATACCCTCAACTCCAGATTGTAGGGAGCCGCCTTGGCGCAATAAGTGCGCTCGTGTGCCAGCAGCCAGCGCTTGCGTTCCAGCCCACCACCAAAACCAGTGAGAGATGCATCCGCGCCAATAACGCGGTGGCAGGGAACGATGATGGGTATGGGGTTCGCGCCATTGGCGGCGCCGACGGCACGCACGGCCGCGGGGCGACCGATCGTGGCCGCCAGTTGGCCATAGCTCACGGTAGTCCCCATCCGAATGTCTCGCAGCGCGGACCAGACCCGCCGCTGAAAGTCGGTGCCGCGAGTCTGCGTCCGGATGGACTCGATCGCCCCCAGCTCGCCTTCGAAATAAGCCTCGAGCGCGAGTCTGGCGGGAGAGTGTGCGCGCGTTGCCCGAAGTTGATATCCGCTCTCGCCGTAGTGGAGACGCAGCGACCGCTCCATGCGGTGCGACTTATCTTCCCACTCCGCCGCGCGCAGGCGCTGTTCCGCGTCGCTGACAAGCAGCATCCGGCCTGTGGGAGTATCAAACGCTTCGGAAAAAAAGAGCTCGCTCATGACGCTCGCCTCTTGGGTTCGTTCGGTGATCCTGGAGCGGCATAGTGGTCCGGGCGTCCGGGGCTCGCTGGCGGAATTCGGACACGGATCGCCGCCCGACACTGATGTCCGAAAACCGCTAGACCGGCTGGCGGAGGCCGTGCCAGCATCATGGCATGGAAGACCTAGATCACAATGCCTGCTACAGGGCCGTCAAGCTGCGCGACGCGCGCTTCGACGGACGTTTCTTTACGGCGGTCAAGACGACCAAAATCTATTGCCGGCCCATATGCCCCGCGCGAACTCCTCTGTCCAAGAACGTTACGTTCTTCCCTACAGCGGCGGCGGCACAGGAGGCCGGCTTCCGGCCGTGCCTACGCTGCAGGCCGGAAACCGCGCCGGATATGGGCGCCTGGCGCGGTACGTCCAACACTGTCAGCCGTGGTCTCGCGCTCATCGAGCTCGGCGCGTTGGATGAGTCTGATGTCGAAGGCCTGGCGACCAGGCTCGGCCTGGGGGAGCGGCAGCTACGTCGCTTGTTTCGCACGCACCTGGGCGCATCGCCCATAGCTGTCGCGCAGACGCGCCGGATCCTACTCGCTAAACAACTCGTACACGAGACGCGTCTGCCGATGACGGAAATCGCGTTCGCGGCCGGATTCGGCAGCATTCGCCGCTTCAACGAGACATTCCAGGCATTGTATGGACGTCCGCCGAGCGCGTTGCGACGGCTCGGTGGCGCCGATATACCGGTGGCGGACCACGGCGAATTCAGTCTTCTGCTGCGTTATCAACCGCCGTACGACTGGCCGGCGATGCTGGAGTTTCTGCGAGCACGGGCGATTCCCGGCGTGGAGCATGTTGATGATAACAGCTACGCCCGGACCTTCAGTATCGACGGGGTGCAGGGAACCGTAACGGTTCGCCCTGCACCGGGTAATGCCCTGAAAGCGAACATCCGGACGGCGAAGTTGTCGATCCTGCCGCGAATCATCGCCAGACTGCGCCGGGTGTTTGATCTTGCCGCCGACCCGCTCGCCATCTCGGCACACCTCGCGACGGACCCGACCTTGGCGCCCTTGGTTTCTAAGCGGCCGGGCCTGCGGGTTCCAGGCGCATGGGACGGGTTCGAGCTGGCGATCCGCGCCGTACTGGGGCAGCAGATCACCGTGTCTGGCGCAATCAGGCTGGCCGGACGCCTGGTTACCAAATTTGGCGAGCCGATGGCTCATCCCGAGGGTGACCTGACACATATCTTTCCGCTGCCCGAGGCGCTGGCCTCGGCGAAGCTCGCCGCCTCCCTGGGAATGCCGGCTGCGCGGGCCGCAACGCTCTCCGCGGTCGCGGCCGCCGTCATCGCGGACCCCGATCTGCTCGGGGCGCACATCAGTCTCGAGGAAGCGATCAAGCGGCTACGCTCGATACGCGGTGTCGGCGAATGGACCGCGCAATACATCGCTTTACGGCAGTTGAGAGAGCCGGACGCATTCCCGGCGGCCGACATTGGGCTGTTGCGTGCTCTTGCCGATAGCGACGGACGGCGGCCGGACGCCGGCGAGCTTTTGGCGCAAGCGGAGAAGTGGCGTCCGTGGCGCGCCTACGCTGCACAACATGTGTGGACGGGGATGCCGAGCAGGTAGGTGGTCTGGCCCGTGGCATAATCGGCGCCTCGTTTTCTGCAGGGGCACTCGGATGGATCGGATACTCGAGCCGGAAATCATGGACGGCGAGGCGGAGGCTGACGCTTACGCCCGGGCGGATTTCGCCGATTCCAACCAGTGGTACGCGGACCATTTCGCCGCCGAGTACCCGGACCATCTGCGGGAAATCGTCGATCTGGGCTGCGGACCGGCGGATGTGACGGTGCGGGTTGCGCGCCTTGCGCATCACGGGCATATCGTGGCCGTCGACGGCTCTGCCGCGATGCTGGAGTTCGCGCGCCAGGCGATCCATAGCGCGCGACTGTCGCAACGGATCACCCTTCACCTCGGGCGCCTGCCGGGCCTGTCTCTTCCAGAGCATCATTTCGATGCCGTGTTGTCGAAGGACATGCTCCATCATCTACCGGACCCGCAGGTTCTGTGGAGCGAAGTGCGGCGACTGGGAAAACCGGGCGCCGCCGTGTTTGTCATGGACCTGATGCGACCCGACTCGCCGCTCGAGGCGAAGGAAATTGTCGAGCGGGTTGCTGGGAAAGAGCACCCGGTTCTGAAGGAAGACTTCTACAACTCGCTGTGCGCGGCGTTCACGGTCAGCGAGGTGCGCAGCCAACTCCAGAGCGCTGGCCTGCCGCTCACGGTCGAGCAGGCGACCGCGCGGCACATGCGCATTAAGGGAGTTATTCACGGGTGAGTGTGAGACTTGAGCACGTCGCTCAGCGTGTCAGGCGTGCCTTCGATGCGCGTCAGGTGCGGAAACCGCGGACCATCGAAGTAAGCGACGGACAGCGTGCGGTAGTAGTCATCGTTCTCGACCAACAACTCGATGGGCTTGTGGGTTGACTGGGCCGCGACGAGGGCGGCTTCCAGGATCTCGGGAGTGAACTTCTTGCCGTTCACGGCAACCAGCGTCATCCCGGGGCCCGCGCCGCCCAGGGCCGCCGCCCGTCCTTCGATGACATCGGTCAGGACACCCTTCTCATCGAGATTGAACCCGATGGACCATTCCAGGCGGGTGGTCTTGCGTATTTTCTGCGAAATCTCCACCTCGGAATTCTTCTCAGCCGAGTAACTCAACTGCCAGCCGGTGTGTTTGAGTCCCTCGAGCAATGCCTTGGTGTCAGGAACGTCCAGGTGCTTGCGAATGATTCCGCGCCAGTCCGCGGGCGCGATCGAGGCGAGCGTCGTGTAGAGGTCGTTTTCAACATAAGGCTTGACCTCCGGCTTGCCGTCGTTGCCCGAATAGAACCGGTGTGTAAAGTCGTCCAACGTCGCTTTCCCATCGCTGTGGGCCCGCAGCTGCGCGTCGACATCGAGCCAGAGAAATACCGATGCGTCGTAAAAATCCACACTCCGACGCGCGGACGACCAGGCTCGCGGCGAGTCGTAAAGGACCTGGGCTTGCACGGCCGTGTCGGCGAGCGGACGCCAGCGTGGGCCGGTGGAGATGTCGAAGTGACCGGCGCTCACGGCAATGAGCTCCCGATAATCCTCGGGCTTGATCAGCCCGGCGCGCGTGGGCAGCACGTCACCCCAGAACTGGGTCATTCCCTCATAGACCCACAACAAGGAGCCGTCCATGGGCTTCAGGTAATCCGGGCTCAGCAGTCCCTGCGGCCTGCGGAACTTGCCGTTCCAGCTGTGGACATACTCGTGACCCAGGAGGCCGGCGACCAACTTACGACTATCGGCCTCTTTCAGGACCGTCTCGGGGACCCGGTCATCGCTCGACTCGTGATGCTCCTCGCCGAACGCCTCGATGTGATCCGAAAGGCTCAGCAGCCAGGTGTAGTGCCGGTAATGGCGGGAGGCGAACACCGCGCCCGCCTCCGCAACCAGGTTGCCATAACCCTGCGCGAAATCCGTCGGGACTTCGGTGGCCATGGCCGTATCGGCAGCGATGGAAATCATGTGATGAGTGTCAGCGTGTGGCGCGGAGCCCGGCAGGTCGACATGGCGAACGAACTCGCCCATCTGCACGGGAGAATCGATGAGCTGCGCCAGCGAGACGGGCTCGAACTCCAACGCCCCGCCCTCGCCCACGTGGGTATCGAGCGAGCAGGTCGCAGTCCAGCCGCGGGGAATCGCCACAGAGCCGACCGCGGGAAGGGTCGCCGCGTCGCGGCCTTTGGGGAGAAAGACAAACTCGTTCCAGCGGATGATGGCCAGTCGAGCGGTGCTGCCGGGCGAGCTCGAAAAGCCACCACCGTCGGCGGGCATGCCGGTGTCGAGCGTGATGTCGAGCTGAGTGGCGCCGGCCGGCACCGTGACACTGATGGCGTACATCTCGTAAGGATCGCGTTTCCACTCGAGCCGTTGTCCGTTGGCTTTGATCTCGAGGCCGATGATGGAATCGAGCGGCCCGGCGGGCGCGTGTTCGGCGGGAATCCACTTCGGGTAGACGAGCACCAGCGGCCCCGGTTTGACGGCTAGGGTTTCGTGGGTCTGCAAATGCCGCCGGATCACATCGCGGGCGTCTATCCGGACTGTGAGGTCGGCTCCAAAGGTTGGGGCGCAGGTCAGAAGCAGCACGGCCAGCGCCGCGCATTGAGTGCGGGTCATTGAGAATTACCTTCCTGTGGTGAGACTGGGTCGGGCGCCGTCTTATGCAGCGGGCGCTTGTAGAAGGATGTTCACGCACGAACCCGTGGCTTGGCAACCACAGGTATGTGGCAGGAGCAAACAAATTCTTTACTTGCCAGCGGGGCGCGACTATCTTCCCGCCCCGTCATTAGTTGCAGAAGGCGTGCCTGTGGGCAGTTGTATCGGTGGTAGTTGTTGCTGCGTGAAGCGCGGCTGCGATCCGGCTCGATAACGCCAAGGCATTGCTGGGCGCTGTCCTGCCGATAGCAGGCAGCGCAGACGGTGCGAACGCCCGGTTCGCGCCCGAACTCTTTCTCCAGAAACTTCCCACTCCGGTTACCGGCTGTGCTCGTCGAGGGCGGCGGACGCCCCCGTTCGGCTCCTGGGGAAATACGATGGTCAGAAAAATATATAAGAGCATCGCGGAGCATCCGCGGATGCGGCAGATCGGCCCGGGGCTCATCACCGGGGCGGCCGACGACGATCCAAGCGGAATCGCAACCTACTCGCAGGCAGGCGCGCAGTTCGGGTTCCACATGCTGTGGACCATGATCTTCACGTACCCCCTGATGGTCGGCATCCAAATGGTCAGCGCGCGACTCGGCTGCATCACGGGCCGGGGGCTGGCTGCGAATGTAAAAGCGGTTTTCCCACGGCCGGTGCTCTACGGCATCGTGGGTCTGTTGCTCATGGCCAATACGATCAACGTCGCAGCGGATATCGCCGCGATGGGTGAGGCGTTGCGCCTGCTGATCGGCGGCTCAGCTCACCTCTACTCAGTACTCTTCGGCGTCACTTGCCTGACGCTGCAGGTCTACCTCAGGTATGAGACCTACGTGCGTTACCTGAAATGGCTGACGCTGGGCCTTCTCTCCTATGTGGCGGTGGTTTTCACGATCCATGTGCCGTGGGACCAGGTCATTCGGGGTGCTCTTCTCCCGGAGCTGCGGTTCGACCACAACACTATCTCGATGGTGGTGGCCGTGCTCGGCACCACGATCAGCCCGTACCTGTTCTTCTGGCAGGCGGCCCAGGAAGTTGAGGACCTCAAAGCCATCTCGGCCCGCAATGGCGGCGGTCTCCTGCCGCCTCACGCAGAAGCGGTGGCGCGACAGCACCTGCGCCGCATTCGTTGGGATACCTACCTGGGAATGGGCTTTTCGAATCTGATCGCGTTTTTCATCATCCTCGGCACGGCGGCTACTCTCCACGCGGCCGGGATCACACACATCGAGACTGCGGGCCAGGCGGCGGAGGCGCTGCGTCCCATCGGCGGTCCGGCGACCTTTCTGTTGTTCAGCCTCGGCATCATCGGGACCGGAATGCTTGCGGTCCCCGTACTTGCGGGATCCGCGGCCTACGCCGTCGCCGAGAGCTTCGAGTGGAGCTCGGGCCTGGACTCCAAGGTGCACGAGGCGCGCGAGTTCTACGCAATCGTGGCCGTCGCCACGATCGGGGGCGTACTTCTGAACTTCACGCACCTGGACCCGATGCGGGCCCTAGTATGGTGCGCTGACATCAATGGCGTGATCGCCATTCCGATCATGACCGTCATGATGCTGCTGGCGGCGCGGCACGACATCATGGGGCAATTCGTCATTCGGCCGCGGCTGCGCGGTCTCGGGTGGGCGGCAACCGGCGTCATGACAGTGTCGGTGCTCGCCATGTTCGCCACAGGTTAGGCTCCAAAGCAGTGGGTTGCGGATGATTTGCATTGCGCGCCCCGAGATGTTACAACACGTCACATGTTACGGCAGGTCACACGATGAGCGACGCCCTACCCCCGCTGGGAGATCTGGAGCACGAGCTTCTGACGATCCTTTGGACCCATGGCGAGATGACGGCGGTGGCAGTCCGCAAACAGGTCACCCGCAAGCTCAAGGACGCGACCATCCGCACGGTACTGCGGCGCCTCGAGGACAAAGGTTATGTCACTCACGCGGTGCAGGCCGGAACCTTCCTCTATCGGCCGAAGGAATCGGCGGAGAGCGCGGCGGCGAATGCGGTGAAGGGTATCGTCGAGAGATTTTGTGGAGGCTCGATCGAGCGGGCCCTGTTGGCGTTGGCGGATGCAGCGCTGGTCGAGCCAAAGCAGTTGGCGGCCATCGCCGGCAAGCTGCGGCGTAAGTCGAAGTAAGAGTCGGAATGCCCCGCGATGGCCACACCGGAAATCAAGTTGGCTACATCGCGCGATGCTCGCTCCATGGACCGCAAAATTCGCGCCAATCCGTGGTCGCCAGCGCGTTGGCCCGTGGCGCTGAAAGTGGCGTTCGCCGCTGTTGCAATCATTTTAGCAGCGCTGCTGGCGATCGAGTTGAGGACGCGAGCGGGCGCGCGAACGGTCCGCATGCCTCTGGCGCAACTGACTATCGCAACTGTAGAACAGGGAGTCTTCCATGACCTCGTCGCGGTGCGCGCCAGCGTCGTGCCGCGTGACACGATCTACATCGACGCCGTCGACGGTGGCCGCGTCGAGCGGGTATTGGTCGAGCCGGGGGACCTCGTTCAGGCGGGCACGCCCATGATCGAGCTCAGCAACACCAACCTCGCGCTGTCGGTTATCCAGGAAGAGTCACAGCTGAACCAGGCGATCTCGCAGCTTCAACAGAACGAGATCGCGCTCGAACAGAACAGGCTGTCGAACGATCGGGCCCTCGCGGAAATCGGCTATGGCCTCGTGCGACTGGAACGCTCGGCCGCGCGCCGCGATGCCGTAGCCGCCCTGGGTGGCGTGTCGGCAGAGCAACGCGACGTAGTCACCGACGAACTCGCCTACTACAAACAGCTCCAGCCCATCCAGTCGGACAGCAACAAACGGCAAGCCGAACTGCGTGACCGGCTCCTGCCCGACATTCACCGGCAACTCGGCATCCTGCGCGGCAATCTCGACGTCGTACACAGTACGCTCGATGGCCTCATCATCCGAGCGCCGGTCACCGGACGGGTTACGGCCATCGATCTCAAGGTTGGTGAGCATCGCAATGCCGGGCAGCGGCTCGCGGAAGTCACTCCCAACACCGGCATGAAGCTGTCCGCCAACATCGACGAATTCTATCTGCCACGAGTGCGCGCCGGTCAGACCGCCGTCTTTGAGTTCGGCGGGGGGACCGCGACGGTCGCCGTACGGAAAGTTTATCCCCAGGTTCAGAACGGTCAATTCACCGTGGAAATGAGCTTCAACGGAGCGGATCCGTCGGGGCTGGTCGCGGGTGAGGCGGTCCGGGGTCGGCTGCAGTTAGGCGGGGACGCACCCGCTCACATTCTTCCGGTCGGAGCGTTCCTCGAGCGTAGCGGCGGTGATTGGGCCTTTGTTGTGACCCCGGACGGCAAAGCAGCGCAACGGCGCCGCATCAAGGTCGGCCGGCGCACCACCGAACAGCTCGAAATCGTTGGGGGTCTCGCCGTTGGAGAGCGGGTGATTACTTCGGACTACACAGGTCTGGACCAGGTTGACCGGGTCAGCCTGACACAGTGAGGGAGGCTCCATGTTGAAGCTCGAACACGTTTCCAAGGTCTATCGTGCGGCGGACGTCGAGACGGCCGCGCTGGATGATCTCTCGTTGGAGATACGGTCCGGCGAGTTTCTCGCGATCATGGGACCGTCGGGCTGTGGCAAATCGACACTCCTCAACATCCTGGGTCTCATCGACTCCCCTACCTCCGGAGCCTATTGGTTCATGGGAGAGAACATGACGGGTCGCTCGGAGGAGCAGCTCACTTTGCATCGCCGTGAGGGCGTGGGCTTCGTGTTCCAGAACTTCAATCTCATCGATGATCTCAACGTCGCGGAGAACGTCGAGATGGGACTCATCTACCGGCGTGTGCCCGGCGCGGAACGGCGTCGACGTGTCGCGGCCGCACTGGAGATGGTGGATCTCGCACATCGGGCACGACACATGCCCAAGCAACTCTCCGGGGGGCAACAGCAACGTGTCGCGGTCGCGCGCGCGCTGGTCTCGGATCCCAAAGTCATCCTGGCGGACGAGCCGACCGGCAACCTCGATACGGCCAATGGGGACGCCGTCATGGAGATGTTATCGGGAGTCACACTGCAAGGGACCACCATCATCATGGTCACGCACTCCGAAGTCCACGCGAAACGTGCCGACCGTGTGGTCTACATGCTCGATGGGCGCTTCGCCGACGCCACGGAGGTCTAACGTGTGGCGCAACTACTTCGCCGCCGCACTACGCAATCTCCTGCGGAATCGCGCTTACGCCACGATCAACATCTGCGGGCTCGCGCTCGGGTTTGCGGCAGTCCTGCTGCTCGCCCTGTTTGTGCGGGATGAGTACAGCTTCGATCGGTTTTTTCCCGACCACGAGCGGGTTTACCGGGTCATGGAGACCCTCCAACTTCCCGGGCAGGCCCCGGTGCGCGTCGCGGTTACCGCCGCGAACATCGCGTCGGCGATGAAGTTGGACTTTCCCGAGGTGGAAGCCGCGACGCGGCTCTCGTACGCAGGAGTCGCGCTTCGCGAGGGCGATATCGAGGCCCCGGCCAACGCTTATTGGGTCGATCCGGACTTTTTCAGCGTACTGCCGATGAAAGTCATTGCGGGCACTCTCGACGGAGCACTGGGCAAACCGGACGGAATCGTGCTCACCCGGTCGCTGGCGCGCCGTTTTTTCGGTAGCGAGACTGTCGCCGGCAGGACGATCGAGATGGACCACAAGCACGTGATGCGCGTCACCGCGGTCATCGAGGATCTGCCATCCAACACGCACCTCAAATTCGAGGCGCTCCTGCCGGGAATTGCCAGCTTCTCACGGTTGAGCATTCTCGATGCCCCGGGGACGGTGGCACCTGGCAAACTGCCGCTGGAAGACACCTACTCCTATGTGAAGCTGCGGCCCGGCGCAACGGCGCAGGCCATAGTCGCCTCGATGCGCGGCTTTGCCAGGAGGCATGTGACCGGTGAGGTTTCCGGGGTGCCCATATCGAGCGTGTACACGTTCAGTCTCGTCCCGCTGACACACATTCATCTCAACGAGCGCAGCATCGGGGACATGAAGCCACCAGGAGACCCTCGCACCCTGCAGGCCATGATCATGATCGCAGTACTCATCCTCATCGTGGCGGGAAGCAACTTTGTCAGCATGATGACCGCGCGGGCGGCGCGACGCGCAGTCGAGGTGGGGGTCCGCAAGTCCGTCGGCGCAACGCGGATGCAGATCATCATGCAGTTCTTCGGGGAGTCGCTGTTTTATGTGGCTCTCGCACTGGCGCTGGCGATGTTCGTCGTCGAGCTGGCGTTGCCGTCCCTCAATGGCTTCCTACAACGCGAGATCGCCTTCAATTACCTGCGCGACCCGCTACTGGGATTGTCCATCCTGGCCGCCTGGTTGATTACCGTGGTGGCCGCGAGTCTCTACCCGGCACTGGTCCTGTCGATGTTTCAGCCCAGCTCGGTGCTGAAGGGAGTCGTGGCCCTGCCGGGCGGGTCGGGACGTATGCGGCAGGCCCTGGTCGTTTTCCAATTCGGCACCCTCATTGCCTTGATTGTCGCGACCCTCACCATCCACCGGCAAACGCAGTACGCCATCGAGGATCGGCTGCGTCTGCCGACTGACCAAATCTTCTTGAGTGGTATGGGGTGTCCCGTGGCCTTCAGGGATGCCGTTGCGAATCTTCATGGCGTGCAGGCTGCGAGCTGTGTGTCGGCCGCGGCTCTGTCCTGGGGGCGCTTCGGAACCGTTTTCGCCGCACCCAGCGGCGCAAACATATCATTCCGGACCGCGCCCCTGGACCGTAGCTTTCTCGAGTTGTTTGCGGTCAAACCACTGGGCGGCCGGCTGTTCAGTGAGGATCGCGGTGAAGATAACCTGCTGCGGGACGACCCCGAGAGCCCGTCGAATCCCTCCGTTGTAATCAACGAGGCAGGCGCGCGAGCCTTGGGGTACGCCTCCCCGCAAGCCGCAGTGAACCAGTACGCGCGTTGGGCACGCATCGGCAGTGACGGGACCAATGTCACGCTCCGCGAGAGCGCGAGCTCGCAGATCATAGGCGTGATCCCGGACTTTTCGGTGGGCTCGGTCCGGGATGTGATCGAGCCGACGGCCTACTACATCGACCCTTCCATGCTCGGCTCCATTGTCGTGAAATTCGACGGCGCCATGATTCCGGAAACGATGCGGGCGGTCAAAGCGCTGTGGGTACAGCTATATTCAACAAAACAGGGGCCGGCAACGCAACAGGCGCCCGCACCGTTTGATGGAGTTTTCCTCAACCAGTATGTGAATGACCTCTACGCCGACATCCAGAGGGAGTCGGCAATCTTTTCGGCCTTCGCGGGGGTTGCGGTAGCGATAGGGTCTCTGGGGCTGTTGGGTCTGGCGGTGTTCACCGCCGAGCGGCGCACCCGCGAGATCGGTTTACGCAAGGTGATGGGGGCCAGCCGGTGGGATATTCTGCGCTTTCTGGGCTGGCAGTTCGCGCGGCCGGTTCTGTGGGCCAACCTGATCGCGTGGCCGTTGGCTTACGGTTTCATGCATCACTGGCTGGATGGCTTTGCCTATCACGTCAACCTGAACCCACTGGTTTTTGTGGGGGCCAGCGCGCTGGCGCTCGTCATTGCGTTGTTGACAGTGTCGGGGCACGCGGTGCTCGTGGCTCGGGCTAGACCAACCGAGGCGTTACGGTACGAGTAGAGGGGCGTGGGGTAAGAACGCGTGTCTATTTCTTCTTCTGGGTTGCCAGGTACGCGCGGGCGGCGTTCAACAGGGCCGTGTCGTCTTGAGCGGGCATAGCGAAGTCGACATGTATTCCCGCTGACAGGGGTCGCTTGTCTTCGAGGAGTATTTCGCCTGTCGGTAGCACGACGCCTCGGTTTGCCCCCGGCGGGAAGACCAGCGACGACACTGCCCCGTTGACGGCTGGCTTCTCTTCGCCAATCACGGCCGCATGACGGTAGGCCTGCAGTACCGCGGCGACCAACAGTGCGCCACTGTCGGTGCGATTGTCGATCAACACGGCCACCGGGAGATTGGTAGGTTTGTGCCCGGTCGCCTCGGACTCGTATTTCGTCAGCGTGCCTTGCTTCGTGATCGTCTGGAACAACGTCTGGCCGCTCTTGATGAAGAAACCAACCAGGCACGACGAGTCAGTCAACGGTCCACCTTCGTTGCCACGCAGATCGAGGACGAACCCGCTGATGTCGTCGGCTGATTTGAGATCGAAATAACGTACGAAGTCGGCGCACGTGCGCCGGACGTTGGGGTCGGTCACATTCATGGTTGGGAGAGTCACGATCCTCAGCGAGGCGACGTCGTGGGTTGCCGGCCCCCCGCTCGAGCCTGGCTCGAAATAGTCGGCCCCAATGGTTGTCAGGAATCGTGCGCCGTGACCCAGCGAGTTCACCACTCCGGTCATCGCGGCCTGCGCGAGGGAACTGGCGTCAGCGGGCGGTTCCGTCGCATCGATCGCCGCTATCGCGGCTGCCTTCAAGTCACGTACGTTTGGGGGGTAGTAGACGGTTTTTAGGATATAGCGGCTGAACGATGTGACGTGGTTCTCATCCGCGGGTGTCATGGCAGCGGCCGAGGCAGGTAGGCGCTCGTGAATATGCGCAACAATCCCGCTCGCCAGGTCATCACCTTCGTCAGCCCTGGCAACGCTCGATGCGGCCACGCCGCACAGAAGGCAAGCCATTGCGAAAGCCAGACGACGCCGAAAACCTGAACTGAACACCTGACACTCCCGTGATTCGCGTTCCCGAAACTCAGCCGTTGATCTTATGACCAAAGGTCTGGCTTGGATTGAATACAAAGTCGGCGTGCGATTCTGTGACACAGGTGCAGGATCAAATTGAGCCGGCCGCGCAGCGGTGGCGAGGCGCCCAAAGTGCGAGGTTCTGGTGCAGATCCGGGCGTTTATCGCTTTAAATGCCCCGTAGTTGGACCGCCACAATGGTGCAGGCATGAGCGGAATGCGGCTATTGATGTGAGATTTAAGCGATTTTCACCTGGGGGAATGTGAGTTCGGTGTAGAGGTTAGGCGTGGCAACATCACCAAACGGTAGCGATGACGCGACGCTCGTGAGGGATTTTGCGGTGCTCCCAGAGGTAGAGGGCTTGCCAGGTGCCGAGGGCGAGCTCGCCGGCGACCACGGGGATGGAGAGGGAGTTTTGCGTCAGTACGGTACGGATGTGCGAGGGCATGTCGTCGGGGCCTTCGGCGTCGTGTTCGTAGACTGGGTCGCCATCCGGGGCTAGGCGCGCGAAGAAGGTTTCTAAGTCCCGTCGTACGCTGGGGTCGGCGTTTTCGCCGAGTATGAGCGATGCGCTCGTGTGGACGAGGAAGACGTTGCACATTCCGTCCCGCACACCGGATTCCCGCACGAACGAGCCGGCCCGAGCGCTCAGGTCGGCAAAACCGCGGCCGCTCGTGCGAATCGACCATTCCTGGCGCTTCATTTTGCTGCTCCTCATTTTCGAAAGTGAACCGCCGGACAGCCGAGAGTAGCATTCGCAGTGTGGCGAGGAACACCCCTGAATCGATGGTGAGCAGGCAACGCCTGCGTAAATGGAGAAGCTCATGAAACGTAGTGACCTGACCGAAAAAATTCTCGATATCAAGCGGGAGAAGGGCTGGACTTGGAAACACATCACTACCGAGATAGGCGGCATGTCGGAGGTGTTAGTCGTGGGGGCGCTGTTGGGCCAGATGAAGCTGACGAAGCCGTTGTGTGAAAAGGCTGCGCGGCTGTTCGGCCTCAGCGAGAGCGAGCAGCGGCTGCTGAATGAGATACCCATGCGCGGAACGCCGATGCCGCCGACCGATCCCCTCCTCTATCGATTCTTCGAGCTGGTCATGGTGAATGGTCCCGCGTGGAAGGCGCTCATCGAGGAGGAATTCGGGGACGGCATCATGTCGGCGATCGACTTCGATATGGAAATCGCGCGCGTGGCGAATCCCGCCGGTGACCGGGTGAAGCTTACGATGACCGGAAAGTTTCTTCCCTATCGGTACTATGGCGCCGCCGAAGGCCACGCGACCCTGGGTTATAAAGAGAAATAGGCTGCCATTAGGATGACTGCTGATACGACTCTAGCGGACGAGGATGTACGTACCTGTGTGCGCGTGCTACGCGCGATCGAGGCTGATCGGTCGCATCTCACGCGACTCACGCAAGAGCAGCGGCGCGAGCTTTTGACGCTTGCGGGGCTGGTCGCCAAACCCGAGCGGCATGATCTTGTAAAGATGGCGAAAGCGTTTCGGCGCGCCGAGCGTGAAGCGGCGAAGGAACGTGACAGGAAGGTCATCGAGCAAACAGGGCTCCGCGTCCAGCGGCGCTCCGAAGTATATGCACCCCTCTGGCTCGAGCCACCGAAACCGGAGGACCTGGGCGATCGCCCTGAGCTCCACCAGGAGCGCTCCTGCTACGTCTGCAAGAAGCCGTTCGCAAAGGTGCACCGCTACTACGACTCGATGTGTGATGAATGCGGTGACTTCAATTATGCCAAGCGGGAGCAGACCGCCGATTTGAGCGGCCACTACGCACTCGTCACAGGCGCCCGGGTCAAGATCGGCTTTCAGGCATCGCTCAAACTCCTGCGTGCGGGCGCGCACGTCGTCGTCACCACGCGATTTCCTGTCGATGCGGCTGAAAGGTACTCGAAAGAGCCAGATTTTCCGGCGTTTCGTGAGCGTCTTCAGATCCATGGGCTCGATCTCAGGCATACGCCCAGCGTTGAATTGTTCACTCGATTTATTGTCGAGAGGCTACCCCGGCTCGACTACATATTGAATAACGCGTGCCAGACGGTGCGTCGACCCGCCGGTTTCTTTCAACATCTCCTTGCCAGAGAGGCAGAATCTCTAGTGTCACTTCCGCAGGCCCTGCGGGGTCCGCTTGCGAGTCACGACGAATTGCGGCGGAGTCTGGAGGGAGCGCAGGCGCAAGGCGTTGGCGCGCTCGTGGCCGCGACAGCCCGGGGACACGGCGAGGGACTTCTGCACAGCGCTGAGCTGTCGCAGCGGCGCTATCTCGATGAAGATTTTCGCGACGGCGAGGCGCTATTCCCGACTGATCGTTACGACGAGGATCGGCAGCAGGTCGACTTGCGTGAGATCAACAGCTGGCGGCTGCGCATGCATGAGGTCGAGACACCGGAGCTTCTGGAGGTGCAACTCGTGAACGCGATTGCGCCTTACATTCTGAACGCTCGCCTGAAGCCGCTCATGGTAGGCACCGCGGGGGCTCACAAGCATATCGTCAACGTCAGCGCGATGGAGGGACAGTTCTACCGGGCGACCAAGACCGACAAGCACCCGCATACCAACATGGCCAAAGCGGCGCTCAACATGATGACGCGGACGAGCGCCCCTGACTACGTGAAGGACGGTATTCATATGAATGCCGTGGACACAGGGTGGGTGACGGATGAGGACCCTGCTGTCCATGCGGCCCGGAAGGCGGAGGAAGGGTTCTCGCCGCCGCTGGACATCATCGACGGTGCCGCGCGGATCGTCGACCCGATTTTTGTGGGCCGACTCACCGGAATGCATGTGTGGGGGCAGTTTCTGAAAGATTATAAATCGGCGCCCTGGTAGAGGTCAGAAGCGCAGCACCTTCACGTAGCGTACGTGTGACAACTCCCGCAGCGCCTGCTGGACGCTTTCCGGAACTACCTGGTCCACGCCCACGATAGCGATAGCATCGCGCCCTTCCGACTGCCGCCCCAGGTGAAAGGTCGCGATGTTGATATTGGCCTCGCCCAACATCGTGCCGAGTGCGCCGATGAAGCCTGGCTTGTCCTGGTTGTTGATGAAGAGCATCACCGGATGGAACTCCGCCTCCAGGGGCATTCCCTTCACTTCCACGATCTTCGCGGACCCGGCGTTCACTACACCCGCCAAAGTACGCCAGCTGCCGCCGGTAAGGACTCTGATCCGGATCAGCGACCCGTAGATGGGGGATGTTTCCCGTTTCGACTCTGTGAGCGGGGTGCCCTTCTGCCTGAGCACGTCCGGGGCGGACACCATGTTCACGTCAGGCATCAACGGCCGCATGAGCGAAGCCAGCGCGATCGCGGTGAGGGGCCGCGTGTTCAGATGTGCGACGTCACCCTCATATTCGATCTCCACCGCCTCGAGGCCGTCGTCGGCGACCTGGCCGGCGAAAGAGCCGAGTTTCTCGATGAGCGCACTGAAGGGCTTCAGACGAGGCGCTTCCTCGGCAGTGATCGACGCCATGTTGAGTGCGTTGGTCACGGCGCCTGACAACAGGAAGTCCGACATCTGCTCGGCAACCTGAAGGGCCACGTTTTCCTGCGCTTCGTTCGTGCTGGCCCCGAGGTGCGGAGTAGCCACGAAATTGGGCGCGCCGAACAGGACATTTTCCTTGGCAGGCTCCGTGATGAATACATCGAAGCCCGCCGCGGCGACCTGCCCATTTTCCAGCGCAGCGCGCAGTGCTGCCTCATCGACGAGGCCACCACGCGCGGCGTTTACGATGATGACGCCTTTCCTGGTCTTCGCGATAGCCTCAGCGGACAGGATGTTGCGCGTCTTGTCGGTCAGCGGCGTATGCAGCGAGATGACATCGGAGCGTGCCAGGAGATCCTCCAACTCCACTTTCTCAACCCCGATCTTCACCGCACGCTCGGCAGACAGGAACGGGTCGTAGGCGATGACCTTCATTTTGAGTGCCAACGCGCGCTCGGCCACCAGGGCCCCGATGTTGCCGCAACCGATCAATCCCAGGGTCTTGGCATACAACTCCACCCCCATGAAGCGGTTCTTTTCCCATTTCCCGGCTTGGGTGGAGACATCTGCCGCGCCGATCTGGCGCGCTGCGGCAAACAACAGTGCGATAGCGTGCTCGGCGGTCGTGATCGAATTGCCGAACGGCGTATTCATGACCACGATGCCGCGCGCGGTGGCCGCCGGAATGTCGATGTTATCCACACCGATGCCGGCGCGACCGATCACCTTGAGATTGCGGGCAGCGGCGATGACGTCCTTGTCGGCCTTGGTGGCCGAGCGTACCGCCAGGCCATCATAGGCCGGGATGATTTTCAACAAGTCCGGCTTCTTCAGCCCGACGTTGACGTCAACTTCGAGGCCACGGCTGCGAAAGATATCGAGCGCTCTGGGGCTCAGCTCATCGGCAATGAGAATTTTAGGCATGAGGACATCCTTATCCGGCTGTCTGCAACGGCGCCACGCAGGTGGCGAAGGCCCATTCGAGCCAGGGTGTCAGGGCTTGCAGGTCGCTCTGCTCCACGGTAGCTCCACACCAGATGCGCAACCCCGGCGGTGCCGACCGATAGGACGCCGCATCGAGCGCGACACCCTCCTTCTCCAGGACCGCGGCCAGATTCTTGGCAAATTCCGCCTGGGCGGCCTCGGGCAACGAGCTCACGCGCTCGTCGACCACTTTCAAGCAAACACCGGTGTTGCTGCGAGTCGCGACCACAGGAGCCAGGAACTCCACCCAGGGCGTCCGGGCGACCCAGTCCGCGAGGACTTTGGCGTTGGCATTGGCGCGGGCCTGGAGCGCTGGCAGTCCGCCGATTCCCTGCGCCCATTTCAAGGCGTCCAGATAGTCCTCGGTAGCCAGTAGCGACGGCGTGTTGATGGTCGCACCCTCGAACAATTCCTGATCGAGTTTGCCCTTCTTGGTCATACGGAAAATCTTCGGCAGCGGCCGCGGCGGCGTGTAGCTTTCCAGGCGAGCCACCGCGCGGGGCGAGAGAATCAACATACCGTGAGCCGCTTCGCCACCCAGGACCTTCTGCCACGAGTAGGTGACTACGTCGCACTTCGACCACTCGATCGGCTGTGCGAATGCGCCGCTGGTGGCATCGTTGATGGCGAGACCTTCGCGGTCCGCGGGAATCCAGTCGAAATTGGGGATCTTCGCGCCGGAAGTCGTGCCATTCTGTGTGAACACGATGTCGGCATTTTTGCGCGCCAGCGACAGGTCCGGCAGCGTGCCGTAGGGACGGCCGACATGAATACGGCAATCTTCGAGCTTCAATTGCTCGGCCGCATCGGTCACCCACTCTTCGCCGAAGCTTTCCCAGGCAAAGATGTCGACCGGGCGCGCGCCCAGCACCGACCACAACACCATTTCGACCGCGCCGGTGTCGGATGCGGGAACAATGGCGATCTTGAAATCCGCCGGCACACCTAACAGGATGCGGGTGAGATCAATGGCTTCTTTGAGTTTGGCTTTTCCGGGTTTCGAGCGGTGTGAGCGCCCTAGCAAAGCACCGTTGAGTGCTTGCAGACTCCAGCCCGGACGCTTTTTGGTCGGACCCGAAGAGAATCGAGGATCGGCCGGACGGGTGCCCGGCATCGGAACGCGTGTCATCAGTTTGTACTCCCATCCTTACAGATGAGCGTCCGCCGTTGGGAGCGGATGGCCCGTCGCGAAGGATAGAGATCCCTCGCGGGGTGTCAACTGGTTTGTTACCCGGAATGTGAAATCGGTCTAATGCACTTTTTTGTTATGAGCTCAGAACGGGATGGCCGAATGTCAGTTCCGAGTCACGGCGTGTGCCTTCGTTCCGTCACGGGAGAACTCGAACTGCACCAACCACTGTCGCGAGGCGTGACCGTCGGCGGCAGGGACGAACTTCCATTTGCTGGCGGCTTGGCCGGCTACGCGTGCGAAATATTTGCTCGGGCCGGGAGTCTCCAGCACGTCACTGATGACGGAGCCCGCCTTGTCGACGGTTACGCGCACCGTCACTTTGACTCGTCCGTGAATGGTTTGTCGGGCACTTAGTGGGACCGTGGGGATCTCTTCGTGCAGCACCGCGGATGGCAGGCCCGACTCGGCGTCGGTAGGTCTTGAATGGTTCACGGGCGCACGAGTCGGCGGCACGTGGTCATTGGAATCTGCGGAAGCGGACGGCGCGACCGGCGGGAGGGCCGGCTGCGCGCCGGATGTTTGGGCGGCGGCTGTTGGGGAGGTGCTCGTTGGGGCGGCGGTAGAGGCCGTCTCAGTCATTGGGGCGTCCGTGTTGGAACGACCCTTGAACCAATAAACACCCAACCCAACGATCGCCAGTATCGCGACCACGACCGCAATCGGCACGGCAGGCGACTTCCGTTCAGGAGACACTTCCGCAGCCGGCTCGGAGTTCAGTACCGCACGGATCACCAGGCGAGTGGGAGTTTCCGCGGCGGGAGGCTTTGCGACATCCGCGGGTGGAGGAGTCGAAACGGCGGGCTCCGTGGCTCCCGGCTTGAGCCAGCCCTGGAGGTCGGCAACGCTGGGCCGTTGCGCCGGGTTGCGAGCCAGGCAGCGCCGCACGATGTCAATGAATGTCACCGGAAAGTCCGTCGGCAACACTACATTCTCGCCGCGCTCGCCGGACCTGGAAGGGGGCCGTTGAGTCAGGGCCTGGCAAAGGGTGACACCCAGCGCCCAAATGTCACCGGAAGTCGAGAAGCTACCGTCCCGGGCCTCCGGAGGGTTATACATGGACAGCGAGCCGATGCTGGCAGTCGCTTCGCCGGCGGGACGGATGGTGTCGCTCGCCAGCTTGAGTTGGTTGTCGATGACCAGGATGTTGGATGGCTTCAGCTGGCCCTGCACCAGGTCCCTGGAGTGTAAAAATCCCAGCGCGTCCAAGGTCAGCGGCAACATTTCCCGCACTTCGGCTTCGCTCAGCGGGCGGTGCTGCAGCAACTGGCCGAGATTCTGCTCGGCGTAATCCATGACCACGTAGAGGTAATGCAACCCACCGATCTGGCAACGGCCAGCTTCGAAAAGGCGGATCAGGTGGGGATGCAAGGCCGCGGCGGCATGCCAGTGCGATAGCTGTGATTCAGCCAACGTGGGGATGGCGGGAACCAGCTTAAGGGCAGCGCGGGGAAGGCTTTGCGGGGCGTACTCGGTGAGGAATACGCCGCTGTGATCCGAACTGCCGAGACAGCGGTGCAATGGCAAGGTTCCATTGACGACACGCCCTTCCAATTGTGTCCAGACCTCGCTCATGGGTGGCCTTTTGGCTTCCACGTCCATAGCTCATACCTCGAAATAGATATCGCCGAAGATAGCACTCGGCGCGTACTTTACTGAGCCTGACTCGGCGCCGGGGCTTAAGCCGCGGCTCGGCACTCGCGGCGCAATTAGAAGCGCGACGTCGAACTTCCTTCAAGTGTCACTGCGATAATCTGTGGACCCACTCGCTTTCCTGGAGCCTGCCATGAGACTGACGAACCTCGGCGTCTGGGCCGCCACCGACGGCCTTTCGGCGGCGGAAGCCGCCACTTTCGCGAAACGCGTGGAAGCGTGGGGCTATGGAGTCCTGTGGACTCCGGAGGCCGTGGGCCGCGAGGTATTTTCCGCCTCCGCATGGCTCCTGGCCAACACGACTCGTCTCATTGTTGCGAGCGGAATTGCCAACATCTACGCGCGTGACGCGTTTGCGGCGGCAGCGGCGCAAAAAGGGCTCAACGAGCAATCGGGCGATAGATTCCTGCTCGGGCTGGGCGTTTCGCACATCCCCTTGGTGAAGGACATGCGACAGCATGAATACGGCAAGCCGGTCGCTACGATGCGTGCCTATCTCGAGGGCATGGCCGCTGCGCCTTACAAATCCATAGCGCCTCGGTCACCGCCGCAGACGGTACTGGCCGCGCTCGGGCCAAAGATGCTGGAGCTTGCCGGCGAGCGGGCGGACGGCGCCCACCCGTATAACGTTCCTCCGGAGCATACCCGTGAGGCCCGCGAAATTCTTGGAACGAACAAACTTCTATGCGTTGAGCAGGCAGCAATCCTGGAGACTGACGGGAGCCAGGCGCGTGCCCTGGCCCGTCAATTCCTGGAGATTTATATGGGCCTGCCCAACTATGTGAATAACTGGCGGCGCCTGGGGTTCTCGGACCCGGATTTTGCGGGAGGCGGCTCGGACCGCTTGATTGACGCGGTCGTCGCCTGGGGCGACGAAAAAGCGATTCGTAAACGGATCGACGAGCACTGGCAGGCAGGGGCGGATCACGTCTGCGTGCAGGCGATCGGCGCGGGCGGGCGGGCCGACGAGCGTTTGCTGAGCGCCCTGGCGCCACACACCTAGATCGGCGGCCGGGCGCTTGAGCAGGAGGCTGGTCGAGCATGACCCGCATGAGTATTCTGGAGCTGAACTGGAGACGTGGATGAGCTTAACCGTACTGGGTGATCTGACGCGCCGTCGGGGCGCATGCGCTCTGATTGCAATCAAGGAGCGCGCTCGCTGCAAGACCCGGCTCGCTGACGTGCTCGCGCCGCCAGAGCGTATCGATCTCGTGAGATCCATGCTGACAGTGGTGCTGGCGGCCGCGGGAAACGCGCAAACGGTGCACCAGGTCATTGTGATCAGCCCGGAGCGCGATACGGTACCCGCCGAAATCCCGGTGCTTGCCGATACGGGCGAATCGCTCAACACCGCACTCGTTCAGGCACACACCCTGGTGCGTGAATTCGGCTGCCACGAGATTGTGGTGCTACCCGCGGACCTGCCGCTGATCACCTCCGCCGAAATCGATGAGCTCGTGCGTGCCGCGCGCGCCGGCGGCTTCGCGATGGCCACGGATGCGGCGGGCGTCGGTACCAACGCGCTCTGCCTGATGTCAACACAACCCTTCCGCTTTCAATTCGGCCCGGACAGCCGGCGCCTGCATTTAGAGGAGGCGCAGCGATTGGGATCGAGCCCGCAGGTGGTGCACCTGGCGGGCCTCGAATTCGATGTGGACTCCTCCGCCGATCTCGAACTGTTGGATGAACAGAAATGGCTGACGCGACTTCGGGCTTGAGCGCGCTGCTGCGCGCCGTGGAGGCGGGCCGGCGGCCGGATTCGGCGGACGCGTTGGCTGTCCTGCCTGATGCTCCGCTTGCGGAGTTGCTACCCGTCGCCGAGTCATTGACGTTGGCCGGGTTCGGCGACGTGGTGACCTACTCCCGCAAAGTGTTCATCCCGCTGACGCAACTGTGTCGGGATGTCTGCCACTACTGCACGTTCGCCAAAGCGCCGCGCCAGCTCAAAGGGGCCTACCTCTCGCCCGACGAAGTGCTGGCGATCGCGCGCGCGGGTGCCGCCGTCGATTGCAAAGAAGCTCTGTTCACACTCGGGGACAAACCCGAGGAGCGCTATACAGCCGCCCGCGCTGCGCTGGATGCCGCGAATGCCACCAGCACGTTGGAATATCTCGAGCGGATGGCGAAGCTCGTACTCCAGGAAACGGGTCTACTGCCCCATCTCAACCCGGGGGTCATGGACGCCGGGGATTTGCAGAGGCTTCGGCCGGTCAGCGTGTCGATGGGTTTGATGTTGGAGAGCGCTGCGGAGCGGTTGTGCCAGCGAGGGGGGCCTCATTTCGGGTCTCCGGACAAGCGACCGGAGCGGCGCCTGGCGACGTTGCGGGCGGCGGGCGAACTGCGCGTCCCCATGACTACGGGGCTGCTGATCGGTATTGGCGAGACGCGGAGCGAGCGCATTGAGTCGCTGTTGGCGCTGCGTGAACTCCACGATACGCACGGGCATTTGCAGGAGCTGATTATCCAGAATTTCAGGGCGAAGCCGGGAACCCGGATGGCCAAGGCTCCCGAGCCCGCTCTCGAGGAGCAGCTGTGGACGATTGCGGTGGCGCGGCTGCTGTTCGGGTCCGGGATGTCGATTCAAGCACCGCCCAACTTGCAACCCGAGGGGTTGGCCAGCCTGGTGCGTGCCGGAATCAACGACTGGGGTGGGGTGTCGCCGGTGACGCCAGACCATGTCAATCCGGAAGCGCCCTGGCCGCATCTGGAGGATCTCGCGCGCAGTACCGACACGGCCGGGAGAGTCCTGGTGGAGCGACTGGCGCTGACACCAGCTTATGCGGCGCGGCCCGAGATATGGACGGATTCGGCTATCACGCCGCGCGTGCGGCGGGCCAGCGACAGTCGCGGGTTTGCGCGGCCGGATCGTTGGTTTGCCGGCTCGGGGGCGGCGTTGCCCGCGGTCGCGGAGCGTTGGTCGATGGGTTCGGGAATTGGCCACAGCAAGAAAACAGCTGCGATCATCGCTGCGGCGCGCGCCGGACACGCTCTGAACGAGTCAGACATCGTGCGTCTCTTCAGCGTGGAAGGCCGCGACCTTGACGAGGTGATCGCCGCGGCGGATCAGTTGCGCCAGGAATCGGTCGGCGACACGGTCACCTACGTCATAAACCGGAATATCAACTACACCAACATCTGCCTGTACCACTGCGGGTTCTGCGCGTTTTCGAAGGGCCGCGGGGCTGCGGATCTGCGCGGACCGGCTTATAACCTCGAGCTCGACGAGGTCGCGCGCCGCACGGTCGAGGCGGCGGCGGTCGGTGCGACCGAGGTCTGTCTGCAGGGAGGCATTCATCCGAGCTTCACGGGGCAGACCTACCTGAGTATCGTCCGCGCGGTGAAGGAAGCTGTGCCATGGATGCACGTGCACGCCTTCTCGCCATTGGAAGTCAGTCATGGCGCCAGCACCCTTGGACTGCCGCTCGCGACCTACCTGGAGAAGTTGCGGGATGCGGGACTCTCGACATTACCGGGAACGGCCGCCGAGATCCTGGATGACGAGATTCGGGACATTATCTGCCCGGACAAGTTGCGTACGGACGAATGGTTGGAAGTGATCGCTACCGCTCACCAAGTGGGTCTGCGCACGACGTCCACGATCATGTTTGGACATGTGGAGCAGCCCGTCCACTGGGCGAGGCATCTGCAGCGCCTGCGCGCCCTGCAGACCCGTACGGGCGGTATCACCGAATTTGTACCGCTGGGATATGTGCATATGGAAGCGCCACTGTGGCGCAAAGGTCGAACGCGGTCGGGTCCCAGTTTTCGTGAGGCCGTGCTGATGCACGCCGTGTCCCGGCTCGTCCTGCATCCGCTGATCAAAAACATCCAGACGTCCTGGGTGAAGATGGGCGCGCAGGGCGCGGCCATATGCCTGAGCGCGGGCGCCAACGATCTGGGCGGGACGCTGATGAACGAGTCGATTACCCGAGCCGCGGGTGGCGTTCATGGACAGGAGCTCGACGCATCGAAGCTACAGGCATTGGCCCAAAGTATCGGTCGCACAGCCCGTCAGCGCACCACGTTGTACGGCGCTCCTGACGAAGAGCATGTAGACGAAGAGCACCTCCGCTCCCGGGAAGCGCCCTCTTCGTCCGATCTGGCAACGGTTGGCTGATTGGAATAAAAGGGGAAACCGCCGTGCTACGACTGGGTTACAAGGCATCCGCGGAACAATTCGGGCCGAGCCAGTTGCTCGGTTTTGCGGTTCTCGCCGAACAGCGAGGCTTTGATTCCGTATTTATCAGCGATCATTTCCAGGGTTGGCGCCACACCGGTGGCCACGCGCCTTTCTCGATGTCGTGGCTGGGCGCGGTCGGCGCGCGTACTTCGCGCATCGTTATGGGAACCAGCGTGCTCGCACCCACATTCCGCTACCACCCCGCCATTGTCGCGCAAGCCTTTGCAACACTGGGCGTCATGTTTCCTGAGCGAGTGATTCTCGGAGTGGGAACCGGCGAATCGCTCAACGAAGTGCCGGCCACGGGGATGCCGTGGCCTGAGCCCAAGGAACGTACCGCACGGCTCAAGGAAGCGGTCGCGTTGATCCGACAACTTTGGAGCGAGCCGCGAGTGAGTTTCCGTGGCCAGTACTATCGGACCGAGAAGGCGACGATCTACGACAAACCCGACGTGTTGCCGCCGATCTATGTAGCCGGCGCCGGTCCGGTAATGGCGAAGTACGCGGGCCAATTCGCCGACGGTTTTATCTGCACCAGCGGCAAAGGGACCGAACTATACGAGAGTACGTTGCTCCCCAACTACACCGCGGGCGTTCAGGCCTCGGGACGGGCGCCGCAGGATGTTGACATGATGATCGAGGTGAAGGTGTCGTTCGACAGCGATCCGCAGCGCGCCCTGGACGATACCCGCCATTGGGGGGCGCTGGCGCTCTCGCCCGAGGAAAAAAGCTCGGTCGATGATCCACTGGAAATGGAACGTCTCGCGGACAAGGTGCCCGTCGAGCGCGCGGCGAAGCGTTGGATCGTGTCGACGGATCCCGATGAGCAGGTGGAAAGGATCCGGCCGTACGTCGAGATGGGTTTTCGGCATCTCGTGTTTCACGCACCAGGACCCGATCAGGTACGATTTCTGAACCTGTACGCCGACCAGGTCTTGCCCCGGCTGCGTGCGGCATTTGGTTGAGCGAGTTCGATATTTCATGAGCTCCGCTGTCGAGCTGCGAATCACGGCTCTGCCCGATTTTCCGCACGTTACCGCGGGGGACGATCTCGCGGCCATGACCGCGGACGCCTTACGCCGCGGTGCCCTGCAACTGCACCCGGACGATGTGTTGGTATTTGCGCAGAAGGTGGTCTCCAAGGCCGAAGGGCGGCGGATCGACCTGACTACGGTCACTCCGGGTGCCCGGGCGCTCGAAGTCGCCCAGACCGTGCAGAAGGATCCGCGCCTGGTGGAACTGGTTTTGCGCGAATCGCGCCGGATTGTGCGCGCCGCGAAAGATGTCCTGATTGTCGAGCACCGGCTGGGATTGATCATGGCCAACGCGGGGATCGATCAGTCCAATGTCGCCGACCCGGCGAGTGGCGAATTCGCACTACTGCTTCCCGAAGATCCGGATGCCAGCGCGGCCGGCTTGCGCGAGCGGCTGCGCGCGCTAACCGGCTGCGCACCGGGTGTGGTGATCAGCGACAGTTTCGGCCGTCCGTGGCGTGTCGGAACGATCGGAGTTGCAATCGGTTGCGCCGGGGTTCCCGCAACCCTGGACCTTCGTGGCAGCACGGACATGTTCGGTCGTCCTCTACGAGTAACCGTTGTGGGTCACGCGGATGAGGTCGCCTCGGCGGCATCGATAGTGATGGGACAGGCGAGCGAAGCCCGGCCCGTAGCGCTGGTGAGAGGCCTGGTATCGCGGGAACCTGCGCAGCCTGCCGCCGTACTCATCCGCCCCCAACAGCAGGATCTTTTCCGTTGAGCGGTCACGTGGTTGCGCTATGCGGCGGCGTGGGGGGCGCCAAGCTCGCGCACGGATTGTCCCTGGCGCTGGCGGCCGAGCCGGACAGTCTCTCGATTATTGTCAACACGGGCGACGACTTCCGACACCTCGGCCTGAGTATCGCGCCCGATCTGGATTCGGTGCTGTACGCCTTGGCCGGACTATCCGATCCGGTCAGGGGCTGGGGCCGGCGGGAGGAGACCTGGCGCTTCATGGAGGCGCTGCGCGGCCTGGGCGGCGAGAGTTGGTTTCAACTCGGCGACGGCGATCTGGCTGTGCACGTGGAGCGCAGTTGGCGACTGGCCCAGGGTGCCACGTTGAGTGAAGTCACCGCCCATTTTTGCGAGGCCCTCGGCATCACCGCCCGGGTGCTGCCGATGAGCGACGATCCAGTGCGCACGCGGGTGCTGACCCCGGAAGGGTGGCTCGATTTCCAGGATTACTTCGTGCGGCGGCAATGTCAGCCGGCCGTACGCGAATTCATGTTTTCCGGTGCCGAGACCGCACGGGCGCAGCCGGAGGCGCTTGCCGCCCTACAACGGCGCGATCTGCGGGCGATTGTCATTTGTCCGTCCAATCCCTTTGTCAGTGTCGAGCCCATCCTGGCCGTGCCGGGTATCCGGTTAGCATTGCAGCAGGCAGAGGCACCGGTCGTGGCCGTTACGCCTATCATTGGAGGCAAAGCGATCAAAGGGCCCGCGGCCAAAATGATGACTGAGCTGGGACTTGACGTAAGCCCGGCCGCGGTCGCCCGGCGCTACGCGGGACTCATCGACGGGTTCGTGGTGGATCAGACGGACCCGGTTCCCGAGTCGCTACCGGGTGTTACGTTTGTACAGGCTGCAACACTGATGAGCAGCGTCGAGGACCGATTGTGGCTGGCCCGCGCGGTGTTGCGGGCAGCCGACGCACTTTTTGCATAAGTGGAGTACATCATGGCTGAACCGAGTGGATCTAAAGAACTTCCGGATTGGATCAAGAATCACCTGGCGCGCTACATCGCCACCGACGGCGAGGAGGGCTACCTCTGGGATGCGGCTCTCGGCGGTGGCAAGGGCATGGTCCCTACCCTGTTGCTCACTACAACCGGACGTAAGTCCAGCCGCGAGCTCACCCTGCCGTTGATTTTCGGCACGTCCGGCCCGGACTATGTCGTGGTGGCCTCCAAGGGCGGCGCGCCGGCACATCCGGCCTGGTATCTGAATCTCGAGGCCAACCCGACAGTGAAGGTGCAAGTCAAGGCCGACAAATTCACCGCACGGGCGCACACGGCCGACGCGCAGGAACGCGCCGCGCTTTGGCCCAGGATGGTGGAAATTTATGGGCCCTACGCCGATTACCAGAAGAAGACCGACCGGCAGATTCCGGTCGTGGTGTTAAAGCGGGTGTGACGCGCGCCTGAGTTGGGGCAGGACCTGCCTGCCGTAGAAGTCGAGGACCTTCTGTTGGTCGGGCTGGCCGGAGTGGATGTTGACGATGCTGACGCCACTGTCGAACAGCTTTTGGATCGCCGTCGCGTGCACGGCAGGATCTGTGCTGACCGTCCAGTCCCCGTAGACCTTGGGTAGAGGTAGATCCTCCCGGGCCTGACGCTCGATCTGCGCCGGGTCCGGGATGTTGTGATAGCCTTTGAAGGCCTGCGGGATGAAATTCCACAGTCTGGCTGCGGTCTGAGCCTCGCTCGGTTCGCCGACGACCACGAAGATCTCAACCAGCACCGGCATCTCGCCGGGATTTTTTCCCGCCGCGCGGGCGCCGCTTTCCCACTCGTGCCTGGACTCCTTCCAGGTATTCGGGTCGGTGATGAGGCCGTCGCCATGTTGGCCGGCAAGCCGCATCGCCTTCGGGCCATTGGCGGCCAGCAGCAGTGGCACAGGCGATGCCGGAGGATCGTACAGCCTGCCGCTCACCGTGTAATGGGCACCTTGGTGTTGCACCGGATTGCCGCTCCACAACTGGCGAATAATCGTTACGGCTTCGATGAGTCGGTCCCAGCGCTCCCGCCAGGCGGGCCAATAGCCGGTCGCGGCCTGCTCATTGAGGGCTTCGCCCGAGCCCAACCCGAGGAAGATCCGACCGGGATAAAGCTGACTCAACGTGGCAAACGCCTCGGCCACAACTGCCGGACTGTAACGTAGCGTGGGGCAAGTCACGGTCGGCCCCATCCAGACGCGGCGAGTTTGCTGCCCCAGGGCGCCGAGTGTGACCCACGCCTCCCCGCAGTGGCGCTGGTTGGCCTGCCAGGGTTGGAAATGATCACTGGTGGCCAGCAAGTCGAAACCCGCCTGCTCGGCGGCGGCACCGAGGCGCAGCAGCTCGGGAACCGGGAACTGCTCGTGGGCCAACATGAAGGCAATCATGCCTTTGTGTAGGGATTCGGCCGGAATGGTGGCAGCCGGGGCCTCCGCCGGGGCCGCGGTTGGGAATCTGTGGAACATTGAGCACCTCCTGACAGTCGTAAGTCGCAGGTTTTGTGCCGTCAGGAAACATATGACAGGGGTGAGCGGCGCCGCTGCCGGCGCGGAACACCAGCGCAGGTGGCACGTTGATGCGCCATACATGGTCGTTCATCAGGTTGACAACGATGTTTACAGCGAAAAATGGGCGGCGCACGCGCAAATCCGCCGAAGCCGAGCTTCGAAACCTGGTCTCCAGCTCAGAAGAGCTTCTCAAGACCTTGAACGACCAGGGTGGCGATGCCGTGGCCGCCCTACGGGTAAAGCTGAGCAGGAATATTTCTACGGCGAAGCAGCAAATGAACGTGCTGGGTGACGCGTTGGATTCAATCTCCCGGGAAGCGGCCGAGGAGACCCGTGGCTTCGTCTCCCGCCGGCCGTGGCTGACGGTTGCGTTAGGAATTGTGTTGGGCGTCGCGGTAGGAACGGCATTCGCGGCCGTTGGCTCGGGACGCCGCTAGACAACAAAACCCCGCAGGCGGCGCCCCCGGAAGCGGGCGCTGTGGGGTTCCCATTCGACCTTTGCTGTCGCTGGCGATTTGCTAGGAGTTTGGCCAGGACGGGCGCCGTTCGGATGTCTGCTTGAAGACTCTCCACCCCGGACAGGATAGCGTTCGCGCCATCCATACTCATCCGGGACGGGAGATACGCATGCTCAGCCGCTGGTCCGCCGCAATCCGTTACATTACCGCCGCATTTGCCGCAATCGTACTGGTCGCATCCGGCCGGCCCGTTCCGGCCGCGGCTGCGGAAAAAAGCGCTGCCGGCCCTTGTGACACGCCACAACACCACCAATTTGACTTCTGGGTCGGGGATTGGCAGGTGTTCGAGGCCAAAAGCAACCAGCTAGTGGGCTATGACCGGGTGGAAAAGCATTCACACGGCTGTATCGTCCAACAAAACCTGACCATGATCACCGACTTGTACCGCGGACCCGAGGTTGGGTACCGGATGTCGGGCATCGGCGTCAACCGTTTCGACGGGGAAAACTGGCTGGAGCTCTGGGCGGACGATACCTGGGGGGCCATTGCGCTGCGAGGAACGCTGGATTCACACGGCTCGATGGTGCTGACCACACTCACCCCGTCGCGCAACCGGGACCTCAGGTTGGTATGGGAGCAGCGGCCCGACGGCAGTGTCCGGACCCTCCAGTACGTCGCGCCGGCCGGGAGTGGGAAGTGGGAGCTGTTTGGAGAGCTCATTTATCGCCCAAACCGGTGAAATCGGTGGGGTTGGACCCGGCCGGGGGTGAAACATTCATACAAAATCAACCTAAAGAGTGATCAACAGGGGGTGTTGAACGGCCTCTCAACGTGTATCATTCGCCGGTTGTCTATACTTGGAGATGATGATGGCCAAACGTCCGTCGAGTGATGGAGCCTCCTGGAGCGCCAGCGAGCTCAAGACCCTGAAGAAGTTAGCCAGCAATGGCACCGCCGCAGATGCGGCGAAGGCATTGGGCCGTACGGCCGCCGCCGTCCAGCAGAAGGCGATGCGCAGCGGTATTTCGTTCCGTAAGAGTCGGCGGGCCCCCGCCAAGAAGAAATAGGCTCGACGTGTCCGAGGACCCTGGCCGTGCAATAGCCGGCCGGGGTCAGGACACAAGCGGTTGGGGGGGATAACCCCCCCTCTCCTGCCTCAACACCCACTCGGGTGACCCCCGGACAAACTCACGAATGGTGAGTAAAACGCCAACAATGGTCGTTTTTTCCAATAATTCCGGGGGTGCGTTGCGCTAGTCTAAGAGGTTGGCTGAGGCGCCACCCACCCCATGACGGGCACGGAGCTGATGGAGTTCTTGGGACTGCCAGCGACCACCCGGTCGCTGTAGGAAACATAGACCAGAACATTGCGGCCGCGATCGTAGAAGCGGACGACGTGAAGTTGCTTGAAAAGCAGGCTGCGGCGCTCGTCGAAGACCGACTCGCCATCCTTGAGGTCGGTCGGGATCTTTATGGGCCCGACCTGGCGGCAGGTGATGCTGGCGTCGCTCGTGTCCTCCGCCAGACCCAAGCCACCCTTGATACCGCCGGTCACGGCGCGGCTGATATGACAGGCGACACCCTGTACCTTGGGATCGTCGAATCCATCCACCGCGATCTTGTCATTGGGTCCTAACCAGCGGAAGTTCGTGCTGACCCGGCCTGTCGTACCTCGCTCGGGCCGGCTCCATATCCATAAAACCAGGATGAGGAACAGAGCCAACACGATCACCACGACAGTCGTACCGATTTTACGCATACATTGTCCTCACCCGGTGGGTCGCGCCCGCTCGACTCGGGCGAGCAGACGGGGGTCACCCAGTCGCTGCTGGAAGTTGGCAAAGGTGTCGGTCGGGCCGCGCCAGCGCAACTCGTCGACCCTGGCAAACAGTGGGGCGTCGGTGCGCAGCGTCGCCAGATTCTTGAACAACAGCGCAAGATCACGACTCTCGCCCAGAATTTCCGCTGGAAAGTCTTCGATCCTGCCGTGGCGGGTCAGCAGACCTGCCGCTCCTTTGGCCCCTATGCCTGCAATACCCGGATAACCGTCCGCGCTATCGCCGACTAGAGCCAGGTAGTCGGGAATCAGCTCCGGGGCGACACCGAACTTGGCTCGCACGCCGTCAGCGTCCCGGATGACCTTGGTCTTCCGATCCACCTGCACCACTCGATCGGTGCGTACGCACTGCGACAGGTCCTTGTCAGGGGTCCAGATACAGATCTTTTCCACTTGCGGGTCTTTCGAGGCGAGCGCGGCTGCCGAAGCTAATGCGTCGTCCGCCTCGAGTTCCACCATCGGCCATACGGCAACACCCATCGCGGCCAGGGCGTCTTCGAGTGGCTGAAACTGCGCCGCCAACGCGGCATCGATGCCATCGCCGGTTTTGTAGCCACTCCAGAGGTCATTGCGGAAGGATTCGATGACATGGTCGGTTGCGACACCCAGGTGCGTCGCGCCCTCCTCCACCATCTGCAGAACGGTGTTGAGCACTCCTGTAACCGCACCGAAGGGCCGGTCAACGCCCTTCGAAAAGCGTCGCAGGCCATAGAAATGACGGAAGAGCTCGTACGTTCCGTCGATGAGGTGGACGATCACGACTTAAGAACGCGCCTTGCGGATGGGAGCGCCAGTGTAACCCCTGGAGGAGTGTCTTCTGAACACCGGCGCGTCGGTGGCTTGTCGGCGGTCTTCACTGGGCAGCATGGCGAAAGCGCGTCGATAGACTTTCGCGAAGTATTCGACCGAGCTAAACCCGGTGAGAGCCGCCACTTCGGTCACACTGAGGCGGGTCTGTTGCAGGTACTGATGCGCCCGCTCGACGCGCACCAGCCTGTATTCGCCATGCACGGTTCGGCCCAGCGCTTCTTTGAACCTTCGCTCCAACTGGCGTAGTGAGATGTTGAGTCGCTGTGCGATGGACTCGCAGGGCAGCGGGTCATCGATGTAGGACTGCATCAAAGCACGGGCCTGGTCGATGACGGGATCCCGAGGCTCGTCGTGGAGTTTGCGTCCGCGGTTGAGCAGCAGATGCCGCGCCACCTCCTCGGCGACTTGCGCGTCCGCATGCTGTGCGATCCAGGCGATCATCATGTCCAGAATGGCGGCTGCGCCCGCGCAGGTGAGGCGGTTCCTGGTGAGCGAATAGGGGTTGGCTGTGATCCGGACTTTGGGAAACAACTCCTGAAAGCCGGCCAGGTTGTCCCAGTGAATGGCGGCCGGATGACTGTCGAGCAGACCCGCCTCCGCCAGCGCCAGGCTGCCATTTTCGATGCCGCCCAACTCCAGGCCCGAGCGGGCGACCCGTTGCAGCCAACGCGTGAGCGGCCGGCTACGCGCGCTCGGCAGGGGCTCGAAACTCGCCAGTACGAAAATGGAAGCGCAGTCCCTTGCGGCCGCCAAGTCGCCGTCGACGGCAAGGATCGCGCCGTTACTGGCGCGAACGGGTTTGCCGTCCACGGAGACGGACTTCCATTCGAACAGCGTCCGCTGGGCGAGCCAGTTCGCCACGAACAGAGGCTCCGTCACGGCGGCGAGCCCCAGATTGGAGAACTCCGGCAGCAGCACCAAGGCCAATCGACGCATGGATTCCCCGCTTCGCGCGGCTGTGACCCGATCGGCCACCGCGATCGATTTAGCACAATTCCGTCATCCCTATGACGGAATTTTACAGGTAACGCCGGCATGCGGATCCTAATGTGAGCCGCGACGGGGCCCTTTGAACCGAGCCTTCGAGGTGACGCGATGTCTTTCCAGTGGAGCGAGTCCGATCAGAGCGCGGGAATGTCCCTGCCGGCGCCCTACTTCTACGACGAGTCGATCTTCCAGAAAGAGCGGCTGAATATCTTTTTCCGCAGCTGGCACCTGGTCGCCCACGTCAACGAGTTGCGCACCCCCGGGGACTTCGTGACCTACGACATCCTCGACCAGAGTGTCATTGTTACAAGAAGCAAGGAAGGTGGAATCCACGCGTTTCACAACGTATGCCAACATCGGGGGAATCGTCTCATCAACGCTCCCCGAGGGCACACACCGGCGATAACGTGTGGCTACCATGCGTGGACATATTCGATGGACGGCCGATTGCGCGGAGCTCCGCGCACCGAGTGCCTGGCGGGATTCGACAAGACCCGTCATGGACTCAAGCCGGTGCGGGTTGAGATTTTCGCCTCCTTCGTCTACGTCAACCTCGATCCGCAGGCACAGTCGGTGGCCGAGATGGCTCCGGGCGCTGAAGCGCAGATGCGGCGTTATCTGCCGGACCTGGATCGACTGACCTTGATCGAACAGGTGGATGTACCCGTCGCGGCGAACTGGAAGGTCATCCAGGAGAACTCGATCGAAGGGTATCACTTCGACTATTCCGGTCCGGTGCACAAACAACTGGTGCAGCTCATTGATTTCGAAGGCTACCGCCTCGAGCCGCGCGATAAGTACTGGACCTACATCGGACCTCCACGCAAGGACGTGACACAGGCCTACGGAGTACCGCTCGCCGGCGCGCACTGGCAAACCGATTGGTTCTTCAACATCGGAATTTGGCCTAACGCGACGATCTATACATTTCCCTACTCGGACGTCGTGGGCACATTCATCATGAATCCGACCGGGCCGGAAACTTCGAACCTTCGGTTCGGGTACTACGGTGTGGAGGGCCGCGAGCTCTCGGACGTGACGAAGTCCTGTATCCGCTGGATGAATGAAGAGCTGGGTCCTGAGGACATTCGGCTCAATATCTCCAACCAGAAGGGGCTGCGATCGATGGGATTCGCGCAAGGCCGCTACATCATCGGTGAGACGCCCAGCAATCGGAGCGAGCATCTCGTGCGCCACTTCCATCGGCTCTGCCACGATGCCATCCAGTCATAACGACTCCCGTTACGACTACATCATCGTGGGCGCCGGCTCGGCCGGCTGCGTTCTCGCGGCGCGTCTCACGGAAACGCCGGGGACCCGGGTGCTGCTGCTCGAAGCCGGTCCCGCCGATAAAAGCTGGGAGATCGACATGCCGTCGGCCGTCGGAAGACTCCTGTCTTCCGACCGCTTCAACTGGAACTATCTCTCCGAGCCCGAGCCGTTTCTGAACGGCCGGCGACTGACTCATCCGCGCGGACGGGTGCTCGGCGGCTCATCCTCCATCAACGGGATGGTGTACATCCGCGGCCATGCGTTCGACTACGACCATTGGGCACGAAGCGCAGCTTCAGGGTGGGGTTATGCCGACGTCCTACCCTACTTCATACGAGCGGAGCGCCATATCGATGGTGGTGACGACTACCACGGCGCCATAGGGCCTTTGTCCGTGTTTGCTCCGAATCCCGCCGACTCGCCATTGGTCGCCGCTTTCATACGAGCCGCCGGGGAAGCGGGCTACCCTCTGTCGGACGATGTGAACGGCGCGCAACAGGAGGGTTTCGGCAGAATCGACCGAACCACTCGAAATGGGCGCCGGTGGAGCGCCGCACGCGCTTATCTGCACCCGGTATTGCAACGCCCGGGACTGACCGTCCAATCCGAGGCGCTGGTGCAACGAGTCGTGTTCGAGCAGGATCGGGCGATCGGGGTTCAGTATTCAGTGCGCGGAAACCTGGTGACTGCCTACGCCGACGCGGAAGTGATCGTTTCGGGTGGCGCGATCAACTCACCAAAGATTCTGCAGCTCTCAGGTGTCGGTCCGGCAGACTTTCTGCGCCGCTTGGGGATCGATTCTGTTTGTGACCTGCCGGGTGTGGGCGCCCATCTGAACGATCACCCCGACATCGTCGTACAACATCGATGTCTGCAACCCGTCTCGATCTACCGCTTCAATCGAGGCGTTGGCAAGCTGCTCACGGGGCTGCGCTGGTTTATGCGCCACGACGGCATTGCGGCATCGAACCACTTCGAGGCCGGCGGATTCATCCGCAGTCGCCCGGGCGTTGATTTTCCCGACCTGCAGCTGACCTTCATGCCGCTCGCCATCAAACCGGGTACCGTCGAGGACGTGGGTGAGCACTCCTTCCAGGTCCATATCGATCTGATGCGGCCGCGGAGCCTGGGTCAGGTCAACATACGATCGGCCGATCCAGCAGCGCCGCCGTCGATTCTATTCAACTACCTGCAGGACCCCCAGGACCGGCTGGATCTGCGCGCCTCCGTGCGCCTCACCCGCGAAATCCTGGCGCAGCCCGCATTGGCTCCGTTTTGCGGGGAGGAGTTGTCTCCCGGCTCACAGACCCAATCGGACGAGGCCATCGATTCGTTTGTCAGGCAGGGTGTCGAGACGTGCTATCACCCGGTGGGCACGTGCCGAATGGGAAAAACGGATGACTGCGTGGTCGATGAAGAATGCCGGGTACGCGGACTCGCGGGACTCCGAGTCGTGGACGCATCGATCATGCCGTCCATCGTCAGCGGCAATACGAACGCGCCGACGATCATGATCGCAGAGAAGGTCAGCGACCTCATCCGCGGTAAAACAGCCCTGCCGAAGTCGGCCGCCCCGGTCTGGATTCATCCGCGGTGGCAAACAGCACAACGTTGAGAGGATTGAGGCGACGCCTATGACAGACGAATATCAGGAACAACGCGCGGATCTCGCCGCGGCTTTCCGCTGGTTCGCGCGGCTAGGTATGGCGGAATCGGTTGCAAATCACTTCAGTGTCGCGGTCTCGGCCGATGGCAGCCGTTTTCTGGTCAATCCCTGCCGGCGCCACTTCTCGCAAATCACGGCGAGCGAACTGCTGCTCCTGGACGCCCACGATCCATCGACGCTGCAAAAAACCAACGCTCCCGATCCGACAGCCTGGTACTTACACGCCGGCTTGCATGCAAATGTTCCGCACGCCCGCTGCGTCATGCATCTGCACTGCAAGTACGCGACGGCCCTGGGTTGCCTGGCGGACAGCACGTTATATCCAATAGATATCAACGCGGCGCGCTTCTTCGGACGGGTTGCCATTGATGCACAATTCTCGGGCATGGCGCTCTCGAGCGACGAGGCCGCGCGTCAGGCAAAGCTTCTGGTCGACGGCAAGAGCGTACTGCTCATGGCCAATCATGGAGTACTGGTGGTGGGCGCCACGGTCGCCGCGGCGTTCGATGAGCTCTACTATTTCGAGCGCGCGGCCGAGATGCTGCTGACGTGCTATTCCACCGGAAAGCCCTTGCGCTTCATGCCGCACGCGACGGCTGAGCTGACGAAGCGGCAATGGCTCGAATACGGCAACTTTCCCGCGGATCATTTGAACGCGGTGAAGGAAATTCTCGATCGCGAGGAGCCGGAATTCCGGCGCTGATGGTACGCGAGGCAAGCTATTCCATGACGTCGAGACCCAACATCGTTGTGTTGATGTGCGACCAACTCGGGGCGCGCGCCCTGCCGGCCTACGGCCACCCGCTGGTCAAGTCGCCCCATATCGACGCCCTGGCGGCGCGGGGCACCGTGTTCGACAACTGTTATTCCAGCTTTCCGCTGTGTGTTCCGGCGCGGCTGGCTTTCATGACCGGACAACGCTGCTCCACCATCGGCGCGTGGGACAATGCGGCGCAACTGCCTGCAGATATTCCCACGTTCGCGCACTACCTGAGGCGGCTGGGCTATCGCACCTGCCTCTCCGGCAAGATGCATTTCATCGGGCCCGACCAGCTGCACGGTTTCGAGGAACGGGTCACCACCGACATCTGCCCTTCCGACTTCAACTGGACGGCTGACTGGGACGATCCCTGGCGGACCATGGATTGGTTCCACAACATGAAGAACGTGAAGTCGGCGGGGATCGCGGAACGCTCGCTGCAACAGGATTTTGACGAGGAAGTGTCTTTCCATGCCGCGCGGAAAATTTTCGATTGGGCGCGCCAGCCGGACGAGCGGCCCTTTCTGTTGGTCTCGTCGTTTACCCATCCGCACGATCCGTACGTCACGCCCAGGCGCTTCTGGGATCTCTATCGCGATGACGAAATCGACATGCCGCGGGTGCCGTTCATCGAGCCCCAGCTGCGCGATCCTCATAGCCGCCGCCTCTGGGAGCAATACGACCGTGGCGAGCTGAACGTCAGTGACGAGGACGTGCGCCGGGCCCGGCATGCCTACTACGGAAGCATCTCGTACGTCGATGAGCGGATCGGCGAGGTTCTCGATGCATTGACGCGCACGAAGTTGCTAGACAACACGGTGGTCATTTTCTGCAGCGACCACGGGGACATGATTGGCGAGCGCGGACTCTGGTACAAGATGAGCTTCTACGACTGGTCCGCGCGGGTCCCCTTCATTATGGCGGGCCCCGGGATTCCCGCGGGCCACCGGGTTCGCTCCAATTGCGCCCATGTCGATCTGCTACCCACCCTCGTCGAGCTCGCGGTTGGCAAGGAGTGGAACGGGTATCCGGAACCTGTTGATGGCAAGAGCCTTCTGCCGTTGCTGACGGCCGAGGAGCCCGAGCGGATCGCGGTCAGCGAGCTCTTCTCGGAAGGCGTCGCCGCTCCGTATGTCATGTTACGCAAAGGAAAATACAAGATTAACTTCGTGGAGCACGATCCCCCACAGGTATTCGACATGGAGGCCGATCCTGACGAGCTCCACGACCTTGCAGGAGACCCGGCTCATCAGAGCGTGACCACTGGGTTGCTGGCAGAGGTCGGCAGGCAATGGGACATGCCGCGTCTGAAGGCCGATGTCCTGAGGAGCCAGCGCCGCCGTCGCTTCGTCTACCAGGCACTGACGACCGGCCAGGTAACCCCCTGGGACTTCCAGCCCTGGGATGATGCGTCGAAACGCTACTATCGGGGGACGAATTCTTACCACGAAGCGGAGGAGCGGGACCTTCTCGGTCCGTGAATGCGCGCACTCTGGAGATTCTACCTCGCAATAGCGCTCGTCATTGTTTCGTCGGGTGTCAGCGCCGGCGTAGAGCCGGCTGAGTGCCGCAACGTTCGCTTCGGTGTGGTCGGCTTCTCAGATGTCGCAGCCGTCACCGCCATCACGGTAGAGGTTCTGAAGGGGTTGGGCTACGCGCCCGCAACTGTCAACCTGCCCATCCCCATTATTTTCGCCTCCCTGCAGAATAAGAACATCGAAGTGTTCTTGGGCAACTGGATGCCCGCCCAGGAAGCCGATAGCAGGCCCTACCTGGCGAACGGCTCGGTCGAAGTCATCGGACCGAACCTGGAGAAAGCCAAATTTACACTCGCCGTGCCTCAATACCTGTATGACGCCGGGCTGCGGGACTTTGGGTCCATCAAGAACTTCGCCGGACCATTGGATTCCGCGATCTACGGCATCGAGCCCGGCGCGGCCGCCAATCGCCTGGTGTTGGGCATGATCAAGGCCGATACCTTCGGACTGGGACGGTTCCGGCTGATCGAGTCCAGCGAGCAGGGAATGCTCGCAGAAGTCGAGCGGGCTTACCGCAACCGTAAACCGATCGTCTTCGTCGGATGGGACCCGCATCCGATGAACCTGCGCTTCAAGATCCAGTATCTGGGGGGCGGCGATGCCATTTTCGGTCCTGACTTCGGCGGGGCGATCATCAACACCGTGACGCGCGCAGGCTTGAGCGCGGAGTGTCCCAACCTGGGGCGGCTGCTGCGCAATCTGCGGTTCAGCCTGCGGGGCGAAAGCGAGATCATGGCGGCCATTCTCGACCAACATGAGCAACCCGACGTCGCGGCGCGGGTCTGGTTAGGCTCGCACCAGGAGTCGGTCAGCGCGTGGCTGACGGGCGTGTCCGGTTTTGACGGGCGGTCGGTGATGGCCGCAGCCTGGGGGAGCCGTAGTGTATCGAGCGCAACCGGCACGACGGGCTCGACCGGTGGCGCGTTGGAAGGTTGGATGGCCGATCACAAGATTCCGTTGGGCGATGCGACGTCGCGTGGGCTGGAGTACCTCAAGACGCGTGGCGCCCGGGTGTTCGATGGGGTGTCACTGGTGGGCCGCGGGATGGTCGATTCGGTGACGCTGGTGTTGCGCTCGGTTCCCGCGCTCCTCTTTTTGGTGGCGGCCGGGCTGCTGACCTGGGCGATCAAGCGATCGTTGTCGCTCGCCCTCTTCGTGTCACTCGCCCTGCTGTTTGTGCTGAACCAGGGCTATTGGACACCGATGCTGGAGACTTTGTCGCTGGTGTTGGTGGCGACACTTGCCTCGGTAGCCGTAGGTATCCCGGTGGGCATCGCGGGGGCGCACCATCCGCGCTTTTACGCCACGCTGCGGCCGGTTCTCGATTTGATGCAGACACTGCCGACGTTCGTGTATCTGATTCCGACACTGGTGCTGTTCGGACTGGGTCCGGTGCCCGGACTCATTTCAACAGTGGTGTTCGCGATGCCGGCGCCGATCCGCTTGACGCAGGCGGGGGTCGCGGCAGTTCCGCCCGCGCTCAGGGAAGTTGCGCATGCCTTTGGGGCCACGAAATTCCAGCTTCTCTGGAAAGTGGAATTGCCCTGTGCTGCGCCGATGATCTTCGCCGGGGTTACCCAGTGCATCATGCTCAGTCTCTCCATGGTGGTCGTCGCCGCACTGGTCGGCGCGGGAGGACTCGGAGTACCCGTCGTGCGCGCTCTCAACTCGGTTCAGGTGGGGCCCGGGTTCGATGCCGGGTTGGTCATTGTTTTGCTCGCGGTGTTGCTGGATCGGTTATTCAGGCCGCGGGATCGCGGTTAAGGAGTGGCTGCGGCGACCGGCGCAAGGTGGGCTTCCCTCTAGCCAGAGCTTGCCTTTCCTTTTAATGCTTATTATATTAGGCATTAACTAATTTAGTGCCTAATATAATGGCTTCAAGCTCTCTTCCCTTAGAGGTCACGCAGCGACTGCAGCAGCTCGCCGAACGGATACGCATCGCCCGGAAGCGACGGGGATGGACCATAGCTGAGACCGCGGCCAAAGCCGGTCTCAATCGCAATACGCTAAGCGCCCTGGAATTGGGAAAACCGGGCGTGGCGATCAGCGCCTATGTGTCGGTGCTCTGGGTGCTGGGACTCGACCGTACCCTCGATGAGGTTGCCGACCCGGATAAAGACACTCATGGAAAGGCACTTGAAGTTGCCCGTCTTCCGAAGCGCGTCAGGAAGCACAACGTGCCGAAGGACGAATACGACTTCTGACGCAACATGACCGAACGCCAGAACCACCGATGTAACTGAGAGTTAGATACTCACGAATGAGGAGTATCCAGGGTGGCTTCGGACGCCGCGCGCTCGGCGCGGAGCTTCACTGACACACGTTCCGCTTCCGCCATCACGCGTAACACGTTTTCGCCGGCGATCTTGGCGATGTCGGAGTCGCTCCAGCCACGACGCATGAGTTCCACCAGCAGCGCCGGATATCGATCGACAGCCTCGAGGCCACGGGGGCCGTCGGGAATCCCGTCGAAATCAGATCCCAGGCCGATATGATCGATACCGGCGACCTTGCGGATTTGCTCGGCGTGATCGGCGACCTGCTCGAGTGTAGCCTGCGGCTTCGGATGCTCCT
>JAQGOE010000336.1 GCA_028293725.1 Gammaproteobacteria bacterium
GATCGCCGCACGCAAGGTGGCCTCCACGAAAGCAGTGGCCGTGCGGTGCCGACCGCCCGCTTCCGCGATCACCGCGGTAAGCTCAGTCAGACTAGTCATCCAATATCCAATTGAACATTGGATCCAATTCTGACAGGATCGGAGGGAACTGTCACTCCTAAGGGTCTTGTTCCCCGCGTACTGCCATGACGGATCGGCCTTCTCTCGTGCAGCCTGTTACGGCGGGGCTACTAGCGGCGGTAGTGGGCTTCGCCAGCGCCTTTGCCGTAGTTCTGACGGGCTTGGCGGGCGCCGGCGCCAGCCCGGCGCAGGCGGCCTCCGGACTTCTGGCCCTGTGCGTTGGGCAGGGACTGCTGACGATCGTCCTCAGTCTCCGCTGGCGCCAGCCGATTAACATAGTCTGGTCAACACCGGGGGCGGCCTTGCTCGTGGGAGCCGGTTTGCCTCACGGCAGCTTTGGTGTCGCGGTAACTGCATTTCTGCTCACGGGGGCGCTGATTCTGACCGCGGGTCTGTGTCGGCCGCTGGCGCGGGCGGTCGCGGCGATCCCTCTGTCCCTGGCGAGCGCCATGTTGGCCGGCGTGCTGATGGAGCTATGCCTCGCGCCTGTCCAGGCGGTAGCGCATCTGCCGACGTTGGCACTACCGATCGTGATCGCGTGGGCGTTGGGTTGGAGTTTCGCAAGGCGTTATGCCGTGCCCATTGCCGTACTCGTCGCGACCGTCATTGTCGTGTCAACAACGCGGATCTCAGCGAGCGCGATGTCCCTCGCGTGGCCACGCCCTCAGTTCGTTATCCCCGCGCTCGATCTGCTGCGAGCGGCCGGCATCGCCATCCCGATGTTCATTGTCACCATGGCTTCGCAGAACGTACCCGGCCTGGCGGTTCTACGCGGCAACGGTTACGACGTTCCAGTTGGAAAGGTATTCGTCACGACGGGGTTGGGAACGCTTGTTGTCGCACTTTTCGGCGGTCATGCCATCAACCTTTCGGCGATTACCGCGGCGTTGTGCGCAGGCCCCGAGGCAGATGCCGATCCGGCGCGACGTTACATCGCCGCCGTGGCGGCCGGCGTGTGTTATATCGCGTTAGGTCTGTGCGCGGGTTTCGCGGCCGTGCTCATTGCCGCCTCACCGCCGCTTCTCATCCAGGCGGTGGCTGGACTCGCGCTGCTGGGAAGCCTCGCAGCGGCGCTGGGCAGCGCCCTCGCCGACGAGAGTTACCGGCTCGCCGCGATCACGACTTTCGTAACGACCGCGTCGGGAATCAGCATCGGCGGGATCGCCGGCGCGTTCTGGGGACTCATCGCGGGCGGCCTCATGTTGCTTTTGGACCCGGCTCACCGAAGGCGGCGCGCAGTACAGAGCGCGACACCGGGATAACGCGGCTGATCGCGCGTCATTGGTGAAAGGTGGGCCGCTATACTCCCAGCCACTGACAGCTCACCACGGCAGGGGGAAGGATATGAAGAACCAGGAGACGGGGGTAGTTCTGCTGAGAGCCATCACGGTGTTGAGCGTGTTGGCGCTGCCACCGGCATTCGCCAAGGGGAGCGGCGGTGCGGCGTCATGCACTTCGCTGACCAGTGTGAAGATTTTCAAAGACACGACGATCACCACGGCGCGCATGATCGGAGCCGATGCCGAGAGCAAAACACCGGCATTCTGCGAAGTGACCGGAGTCATTACACCCGCGGCGAACTCTCACATCACCGTCATGTATCGTTTGCCGGAGTCCTGGAATGGCAAGCTGGTCGGACTCGGGGGCGGCGGTTGGGCCGGTAACCTGGCGATCGATCGATCCGGCGCGCGCTTGTATACGGCCGCGGCGAATCTGGCGAAAAACTACGCGACCGCACAGACTGACGGCGGCCACCCCACGACCGATCCGTGGGACACATCGTGGGCCTCCAATCCTGAGAGTGTCACTGACTTCAGCTATCGCGCGGTCCACCTCATGACATCGGTCGGGAAGGCGGTGGTGAAACGTTATTACGGCGAGCCGCAAAAGCGAGCGTACTTCCAGGGTTGCTCGACCGGAGGTCGGCAAGGACTGATGGAAGTGCAGAGATTCCCTGATGACTACAACGGAGTCATTTCGGGCGCTCCCGTCTACAGTCTGCTGACACAAACCAGCGCCCTGGTCCGCAACGAGACGCTTGCCGCGCCCGGCGCGGCGCTCACCGCCGGCCAGATCGCGCGTGTACATGACACGGCACTCGCCGCTTGCGATGCACAGGACGGCTTGAAGGACGGAATCGTTACCGATCCTCGGGCCTGTTCCTTTGACCCTGCGGTGCTGCAGTGCCAGGACAAGACCCCAACACCCGACTGCCTCACTGCTCCCCAGGTTGCCGCGGTTCGCTCGGTCTATGCCGGAGTGAAGACGGCCGACGGGCGCACGGCGTCCTACTCATTATCGCGCGGCGGCGAGGCTGGCTGGGCACGATTCATTGTCGTGGCTCCGGTCCCCGGAGCAAAGGCCGGCAGCGGTGATGCGGGCAACGGTCTGGGCGGACTGCGTCAGGCGCTGTTTGGCAATGCCGACTACGACCTGAAGGCGTTCGACGCGGAGCGCGATTTGCAAAAGGCGCGCGGCAGCGCGTTTGCCGAGATGTACGAGGCCAAGGATCCCAACATTACGCCGTTCATCGCGCGGGGCGGAAAACTGCTGCTCTGGCATGGATTCGACGACCCGGGCCCGAGCCCTCTCGGTACGATCGAATACTATGAAAACGTAAGACAGGCGAGCGGGCCGAAGGCGCCGGCACTCGATGCAAGCCTGCGGTTATTCCTGCTGTCGGGGGTGTATCATTGTCGGGGTGGACCGGGAGCGGATGGTTTCGACTCGCTCGCCGCCCTGGATCGTTGGGTGGAGTCGGGACGCGCGCCTGACGACATGATTGCGACACGAGAGGATGGGAAACTGTCGCGACCGCTATGCCAGTACCCAACACTGGCTCGCTACAAGGGCAGTGGCGACCCGGCGGCCGCGAGCAGCTTCGAATGCAGGTAAGCAATGCTTGAGCTCGTCATCGATCAGCGCCGCCGCGACCTGGGCGGCTTCGAGGTTGGCCGGGTGCTGCCCTCCCCGCGGCGGCGGATGGTCGGGCCGTTTATTTTCTTCGATCACCTCGGACCTGAGACCCTGAAAAGCGGGATCCCGAGGAGTGTCGATGTCCGACCGCACCCGCACATCGGACTCTCGACGGTCACATATCTGTTCGACGGCGAGATCATGCATCGTGACAGTGTCGGCTCCGAGACGGCGATCCAGCCAGGCGAAGTCAACTGGATGGTAGCCGGCCGTGGCATCACCCACTCGGAGCGATTCGAGAAAGCGCGCGCGCAGGGCGATAACTTGCACGGCATCCAATCGTGGGTCGCTCTCCCGACACAGGACGAGGAAACGACACCGGAATTCGCCCACTACGGCCGCGACGAGCTGCCAACTTTCGAGTCGGGCGGCCTGTCGATGCGACTCATCGCCGGCGCGGCTCTCGGCGTCAAGTCTCCTGTCAAGACCCACTCGCCGATGTTCTATCTGCACTGGATGTTGGCACCCGGAACGAAGGCACAACTGCCGCGCGAGTACTCCGAGCGCGCCGTGTATGTCGTCTCGGGTCGGATCGAGGCCGCGGGCCAGACTTTCGAGTCGGGGCGCATGCTGGTGTTCGCTAAGGGCGCGGATGTCGTTCTAACGGCCATCGCACCAACAGTAGTCATGGCGCTGGGCGGCGAACCCGTGGGCGAGCGTCACATCGAGTGGAACTTCGTCTCCTCGTCGCAGGAGCGCATCGAGCAGGCGAAGGCGGACTGGCGCGCCGGCCGGATGAAACTACCGGATTTAGACAACGCTGAATTCATTCCGCTGCCCGGCATCCCTCCGGCGCCGCCTTCTTCGCCCTTGTAAACTCAGCTACCGACACCATGCACACCCCGGCGTGCGAGGTCGGCAAGAAATGCGTCCTTCTCACGCGGAGAGACCAGCAGCACCCGTCCCGCTCCGTATTCGATACGCAGCCGGTCGAAAGACAAGGCGGGACCGGAGCGGATGTCCCGGGTAGGCTGCACCGAGCGGATTTCACGCAGAGGAACCGACCAGTGAAACGGGCCACTTCGGACCACCAGGGCGGTGGCATCAATCACATAGTAGGTCCCAAGCAACGTCCATACGCAAAGTACGAGGCAAAACAAAGACGCCACGTGCACAGCCACGGCGGCGTCATGATTGCGATCGGGAAGCGTGGCGCCGGCCACCACCAGCACGACGACCGCCAACCCGGTCACCAACCCGATCTTGCCATCGACTTTCGACCGGTAGGTTCGCTGCATCGACATAGGGAACTCCACATGGCCCGGCAAGTTATGTATCCCCCATGACCGTTCTCCACGTCAACCACAAGACCACCTACGTCTACAAAAAGCCGGTGGAGTTCGGTGAGCATCGCCTGATGTCCCGTCCGCGGGACAGTCACGACCTGCGGCTCCTCGATACGACCCTGGTGATCGATCCGCCCGCCAGCGCGATCCGCTGGATTCACGACGTCTTCGGCAACTCCATCGCCATCGCAACCTTCAGTCAGCCGGGGGAGCGCCTGGTGTTCGAATCGGGATTTCGCGCGGAGCACTTCCCGACCGAGGCGCGCGCGGTCGAGATCGAGAGCTACGCCAAGAAGTTTCCCTTCAACTATTCGGCGGACGACGCGAAGGATCTGGCGCATACCCGCGACCGGCACTACCCCGACCCGGAGCATCGGATCGACACCTGGGCGAAAGACATCCTCGAGGAAACCGAAGGCGGCCTGACGCTCGCGGTACTGTCAGCGATGACCAGAGCGATCAAACAGCAGTTCGAATACGCGGAGCGCGAAGCGGTCGGGGTGCAAACGCCCCTCGAGACGCTCGAGTTGGGGAGCGGCAGCTGCAGAGATTTCGCCGTATTCATGATGGAAGCGGCCCGCAGCCTCGGGCTGGCAGCGCGCTTCGTGTCGGGTTACCTCTACGACGAAGCACTCGTCGGGGCTCCGAGTGGCCTCGTCGGTGGTGGCTCAACCCACGCCTGGACCCAGGTGTTTCTCCCGGGCGCGGGGTGGGTCGAATTCGATCCCACCAATGCACTCATCGGCGGTCGCAATCTCATCCGTGTAGCCGTGGCCCGCGACGCATCGCAGGCGGCACCGCTCATCGGAAGTTACGGCGGCGCCCCGGAGGACTTCGTCTCTTTGACGGTCGAAGTACGGGTCGCCGCCGAGTAGTCAGACAGGCTCCTAGGGGTTGAATTCGAGCGCCTTGCCGTCGCGCTTGTAGACGACGCCCTCCTTCATGACGAAGCTCACCTGCTTCAGCAGGCCGATGTTGTCGAGCGGGTTGCCTGTGACCGCCACGACGTCGGCGAACTTCCCGGCAGTGACGCTACCCAGATCTTTGTCGTGTTTGAGCAGTTGGGAAGCATGGACCGTCGCGGCCTGTATGGCGTAGAGCGGCGGCATGCCCGCCTGGACCATCAGCTCGAACTCATGCGCATTCTCGCCATGGGGATACACGCCCGCGTCGGTTCCGAACGCGATCTTCACTCCGGCTTTGTAGGCGCGGCCCGCGGTACCGAGGATCAACGGTCCGATGGCCGCCGCTTTGGCCGCGACCTGTGGCGGGAAGTAACCTGGAATGGCCGCCTTGTGCGCCACAAAGTCGCCCGCAATGATGGTCGGCACGTACCAGGTGCCATGCTCCTTCATCAGCTTCATGTCCTGGTCGTCCATGTAGGTGCCGTGCTCGATGGAGTCGACGCCACCGACGACAGCTCGCCGAATCGACTCCGCGCCGTGTGCGTGGGCCGCGACCGTGAAGCCGTAGTCGTGCGCCGTCGCCACGACGGCCTTGATCTCCTCCAGGGTGAGCTGTGAGTTGTCACCGCTCGCACTCTGATCCAGCACGCCGCCGGAGGGCATGATCTTGATTACGTCGTCGCCGCGCTTGTAGTGCAGCCGTACCGCCTTGGCGGCGTCCTCGACGCTGTTGATGATGCCATTGTCGGGACCCGGGTCGCCCGCCAGGTCATAGCGGTAGCCGTCAGTTGGATCGGCATGGCCGCCCGTCGATCCGATAGCAACACCCGCCGTGTAGATCCGCGGTCCGGCGAGCTGGCCCGCATTGATCGCGTTGCGCAGCGCTACGGTCTCATTCTCTCTGTCACCCAGATTACGCACTGTCGTGAACCCGGCCAACAGCGTGCGTCGCGCATAGAGGGTCGAGCGCACGACGTAGTCCGCGAGGTTCCAATGAAATTCGTCGGCGTACTGCGTCGGGCTGCCTTCGCTGCTCAGGTGCGTGTGGCTGTCGATGAGTCCCGGCAGACACGTCTGGCTGGACAGGTCAATTTCAGTGGCTCCCGCAGGCGTCTTCGAGCCGGCGGCCACCTCGCGTACGCGCTTGCCTTCCACAATGACCGTGGTCGGCCCGAGCATCTTTCCCGCCAACACGTCCAGAAGATGTCCGCAATGAATCGCGGTGAGCGGCGCGGAGGGAGCGGCTGCGGGTGCATCGGCTGCCGATGCGATGCCCGCGCTCGTGCCGGCCAGCGCAGTGGTGAGTGTAAGAATCGTGGTGCGAGTTACGACTGATATCCGGGCCAAGTGAGTACTCCCTCGTGGTGGAGCCTGCGGGTCAAGCTCCCAAGGGCGCACACACTAGCGACGCGGCGGCTGCTAGGCAATCAGCAACGGGGAATCAGCACGCGGCCGTCAAGCGCGCCAGCAGCGAACCGTCGGTGGCCGATTCGACGGCGCTCCCGGATCCGGTATCGGCATGCCGCAAAAGTGCGGCGAATGCGCGCGAGGGCACTGCCGGGCTCATGAGAAAACCCTGCACGGTGTCGCAACCTTCCGCCCGGAGGAATCGCAACTGCTCGACTGTCGCCACGCCCTCCGCGACGATCTTCAGATTCAGATCGTGCCCGAGAGCAATGATGGCGCGGACAATCGCCGCGTCGCCCGAATCCGTGCCGAGGTCGTCGATGAATGAGCGGTCGATCTTCAGAGTATCCAGCGGAAAGCGCTTCAGATAATTCAGTGAGCAGTAGCCCGTTCCGAAATCATCCATGGCGAGTGAGAACCCAAACTCCTTCAAGGATAGCAACGAGCGACGCCCGGCCTCCGCGTCACGCATCAACACGCCCTCGGTGAGCTCGAGCTCGAAGAGCGAAGCGGGCAGGCGCGCCTGTTCCACGGTCTCGCTGATCCGGTACAGGATGTCGGGTCGCATGAATTCGCGGCCGGAGACATTCACCGCGATCGACGGCACCTCCAGCCCCTGGGCGCGCCACGAGCCCAGATCGCGACAGACCTGTTGCAGGGTCCACCGTCCCAGGTCGGCGATGAGACCGGTTTCCTCGGCCACCGCCACGAAATCCGCGGGCGGGATCTGGCCTCGTTCCGGATGAAACCAACGCAACAGGGCCTCGCAGCCGCTCACTTGCAGTCCGCTCGTGCCGTACTTCGGCTGGTAGTAAACCTCCAGCAACTCATCCTCCATCGCCCGGCGCAACTCCATCTCGAGCGACAGCCGCTTCAGCGCCCTGACATTCAGCGTGTCGTTGAAGAAGCGGAATTGATTGCGGCCGCTCGACTTCGCCTCGTACATGGCGCCGTCGGCATTCTTCAGCAAGTTCTGCGCATCGGCACCGTGCTCCGGGAACAGGGCGATGCCGATGCTCGGTGTCACAACGAGCTCATAGTTTCCTTGCCGGAACGGCATGGCGAGAGCGGCGAGAATGCGCTCCGCCGCCTCTTCAGCCAGCGCGGTTCCGTGCTCGCCCGAGAGCACCACAATGAATTCATCGCCGCCCACGCGGGCCAGTTGCCCGCGGATGGACCGGGACGCACCGTCGTCACCCAGCGGCGCGGAAGGGTCGTCGCCACCCAAGTGAGCCAGCGCGCCACGCAGGCGCTCCGCAACTTGCCGCAACAAGGCATCGCCGGTGTCGTGTCCGAGCGTGTCGTTGATGCGTTTGAACTGGTCGAGGTCGACGTAAAGGAGCGCCACGCTGCTGTGTCGAGTTCGTGCCTCGGCCAGCGATCGGGACAGATAGTCTCCGATCCACTCACGGTTGGGCAGGCCGGTGAGCGCATCGTAGTACGCCAGCCGTTGGATATGCGCCTGCGTCTCCTTACGCTCGGTGATGTCGCGAACGATCGCGAGCACCTGGCCGCTGGCGTTGGGTAGATAGCGGCACTCCAGGTGCCGGGTCGCCTTACCCTCATGGTCCAGCGAGAATTCAAACTCGGCGGCCTCGCCCCGCAAGGTCGCTGCCAGGCACTCCATGGCGCGGCCTTGCGCATCCTTCGGGATCATGTCGACGATGTGCTGTACGTCGCGGCCTTCGGGCAGTCCAGCAACCGGATTGAAGCAGCGATCGATCACCCCATTCCCGTTCACGAGCAACAGGCCGTCGGGGATGGCTTTCAACAGCGCCGCGTTCTTCTGCTCGCTGACTCGCAAGGCCTCGATCGTGCGCGCTCCGCGCAGCACGTATCGGATCCGATGCGCGAGTAACGGCCAGTTGAGCGGCTTGACGACGAAGTCCGTGGCACCGGCCTCGTAGGCGAGCTCGATGGAAGCCGGGTCGTCGAGTCCCGTCACCATGACAATGGGCAGGCTCGTCCCACCTGGCAACATGCGGATGTTGGCACAAGCCTGGTAACCGTTGCCCTCCGACATCTCGACATCCAGGAGCGCGACGTGCGGCAAACTCAGTGCACAGGCAGCGACGGCCGCGTCACCACTCGCCACGGCCTGTACGGAGAAACCGCAAGCTTCCAGCGTCGCCCGCGCGATCTCCCTTAGGGTCGCGTCGTCGTCCGCTACGAGGATCCGCACGGGGGACTCGCTGGCGCTCACGCGGACCTCCGCATCTCACACTGCAACTCGTCGCGAACGCGACCGTGCAGAACCTGAAGTTGCGCGAATGTTCCGGCGGCCGCGGCGAGATTGCCGCCGCGGGCATGAGCCTCCAACTCGCGGCAAAGGTGGGCCAGGGCATGCGCCCCTACATTCCCGTTGTAGGAGCGCCACGCGTGGGCGGCGCGCGCGAGGCTCGTGGCCTCACCGGCACGAAGTGCCTGCTCGATGGCTTCCACCAGCCGGCTCGAGTCAGACAGATAAATCTCCCCAATGTGGCTCAACATGTCCTTCGGTCCGCTACGAGGCAACGCACGCAATGCGTCCAATGTGGCGCGGTCGAGCAGCAACTCGTCGCTAACTGGCGCATCGGCCGTCAGCGCTCCTTCTACCAGCCATTTGGCCAGCGTGTTGTGCAGTGCATCTCGGCTGAAAGGCTTGGTCAGGTAGTCATCCATGCCCGCCGCCAGACACGCCGCACGACCGGTCTCGGTGGCGTCGGCGGTCAGCGCAACTATGGGCGTTCTGGGGCCACTACCCTCGCGCTGGCGCAAGGCGACGGCCGCCGAGAGGCCGTCCATGACGGGCATCTCACAATCCATCAGAATGAGATCGAATCGTTCCCGCTCGAGCCTGGCGAGCGCTTCCTGGCCGTCGTTCGCGGTCTCAACCCGGAGACCCAGAGAGGTGAGCATGCCGTGCGCGACTTCACGGTTCAGCGGCTGGTCCTCAACCACCAGCACGCGGCCGGCCAGACGCGGCCGAGCCTTGCCGGCGGGTCCTCCGGAAGTGTCCACGGCCCGCAAGTCCCGTCGACCGGGAGCGGGCCTCTTCCCGATTAGCGCCTGATGCAACTTGAGCAGATGCAGGGGTTTAGTGAGCTCCGCGTCCCAGGCCTGATCCGTGGCGGCTGTCGAGACATCCACGAAGCTGACGAGGCGGATGAATCGCAAGCGGCTGGCTCGCTCTGCAGGCAACTGACTCAACAGCCCGGCCGCACTGCCATCGGGCATGGGATCGTCGATAATCACGACGTCGTACGGTGCCGCGCGCAACTCGGTGAGAGCCCCGGCCAGTGTTGCCACGCCCGCGGGATCGGCGCCCCACTCTCGCAAAGCTCTTACAGTAATACCGCGCGCCGCCGTGTTGTCATCCACCACGAGTGTGCGCAGACCTTTCAGGCTCTCGGGCGGCGCGGTCGCCGGCGCGGCGGGATCACACAGTGGCGCTACCAACTCGAACGAGAACGTCGAGCCCATCCCGGTGGCGCTGGCGAGCGTCAGCTGGCCGCCCATCAGTTCGACGATCTGCCGTGCAATGGACAGGCCCAAACCGGTACCGCCGAAGCGGCGCGTGGTCGAGGCGTCCTCCTGGGTAAATTCCTCGAAGATGCGCGCCTGGTTCTCCGGTGCGATGCCAACACCCGTATCCGACACTTCCAGGCGGAATTTCAACGAGCCGCTCTCGCCGGCCAGCGGCACGACCCGCAACGTTACCTCGCCGCGCTCGGTGAATTTCACCGCGTTGCCCCCCAGGTTGACGAGAACCTGGCGTAGTCTCACCGCGTCCGTCCTGATCCGCGGCAGCGGCGTGGCCGGAGAATCGAGCAACAGCTCGATACCTTTGGCGGCGGCCCGGACAGCGAGCATCTCCACCGTCTGCTCGACCAACTCGAGCAGGTCGCAATCGACCGCATCCAACTGCAAGCGGCCCGCTTCGATCTTGGAGAAGTCGAGCACATCGTCGACGATGCCGAGGAGCGAATCGGCGGAGCGGTGGATACCTTCGGCGAAGCGCCTCTGTCCCGAATCGAGGCGGGTATCGAGGAGCAGGCTGGTCATGCCGAGCACACCATTCATCGGGGTGCGCAGCTCGTGGCTCATGCGCGCCACAAAATCGCTCTTCGCCCTTGTGAGAACCTGCAGCTGTTGGTTTCTCTCCTCCAGCTCGTGGGTGCGATCCTGAACGGTGCGCTCGAGCTCCCGGCTGTAACGCAACTCGCGCTCGCGCCTGGCCCACTGCAAGCGCCACAGGTAAGCCAGCAGTGACACGATAGCGAGGGCGTAGACCGAACGAGCGGCGGCTGTATTCCACGGCGCCGGGGCAACCTTCACCGGGATCTGGAGATCCTCCGAACTCCACGCTCCATCGGCGTTCGCGGCACGCACGTGGAAGACATAGCTGCCGGCATCCAGGTTGGTGTAAGTCGCGCGGTGCGCGGGTCCGGCGTCGATCCAACCTGAATCGAAGCCCTGCAGACGATACGCGTAGCGGTTGTTGGCGGCCGAGGTGAAATCCAGGGCGGCGAACTCGAAGCTCACGAGCTTGTCGTTATAGGACAACTCCAGCGGCCGCTGCGGGCCGGGCATCTCCTGCGCCGGCAACAGGTGGTTGAGCTTCGCGGCCGACGTCAGGACGACGTGTGGCGGCCGGGTACTGGAAGAGAGCCCTTCGGGGGAGAACGCGTTGAAGCCGTCGTTACCGCCGAAGAACAGGGTGCCGTCCCGGCCCCGATAGTGGGCGTTGAAGTTGAAGTCCTCGCCCTGCAGACCGTGCGCTTCGTGAAAGAGCTTGAGCGACGGCGCGCGGGGATCGAACCGGGCGAGGCCGTTGTTCGTGCTCAACCAGAGGCGATCCTCGTTATCCGACTCGATGCCCCAGACCACCTGGCTCGGCAGGTGCATGCGGCCCGACTGGTTTTCGAAGTGCACTTCGGCGGGCAATTCCGAGTTACCGACGACCCGATCGATGCCGCCACCGGCGGTTCCGACCCAGAGCTCACCATGCCTGTCGGCATGGAGCGCATACACGGTGTCGTCGCTCAGGCTGCGGGAGTCGGCATCATCCCGACGATAGTGATAGAAGTTGCCGGTCTTGCGCTGGAAGAGATTCAGGCCACCGCCGTCAGTGCCGATCCACAGATTGCCGTGAGCGTCCTCGATGATGGCGCTGGCGCGGCCATTGCTCAGCGAATGGAGATCCGAGCCACCGTAGGGATATCGAGTCAGATGGCCGGTGTTGCGGTCGATGCTGGCGAGACCTCCACCAAACGTGCCCACCCAGATGACGCCGAGATGGTCCTCATACACCGTCATGACGCCGTCGGCCGGCAACGTGGTCCGGTCATTCGGGTCGCTGTGGTACGCCTGCACCGTGCCAGCGCCGAAGTCGAGTCGATCGAGCCCCCCCGCCATGGTACCGACCCACAACGCGCCCGCCCGATCGAGCAACAGCGCCATCACGCGATCATCGGTGAGTTTCAGTGGGGACTCGCCCACCGTTCCGAAGCGCCGCTCACGGCCGGAGCGGGAATCGATTTCGACCAGGCCCGCACCGATCGTCCCGACCCACACCTTGCCCGCGCCGTCATCTGCGAAGGAACTCACCGCGGTATCACGGAACGCCGGGCTTTTGTAGTGGCCCAATTGCCAGCTGTTGGGATTCCAGTGACTCGCCCCGCCCGCGCGCGTGCCCACCCACAGTACGCCGCCCCGATCCTGGTAGAGGGTCATCGTATAACTGGCGCGCAGGCTGCGCGGGTCGCTCGGGTCGTTCCGATAATGAACGAAGCCGCCGGTGGCGGGCTCGTACAGATTCAACCCGTCTGCCGTGGCCACCCAGACCCGCCGCGCGTCGTCCTCGAGAACAGACCGGACGTGATCGTGACTCAGCGAGCGCGGATCGCGTGGGTCGTGGCGAAAGACGGTCACCTGCCTGGTATGGAGATCGATGCGGTTGACTCCACCGCCGAGCGTGCCGACCCATAGAGCACCCGTGTGGTCTTCGTGTATCGCACGGACCCGCGCATCAGTGAATGCGGTGCCAGTCGCCCGGTCGCCGTAGCTCACGAAGTCGTCTGTCGAGGGCTGATACTCGCTCAGACCTCCATCAGTGCCAACCCAGATGCGGCCTGTGTGATCGGTGTACAGAACACATACGGCATCCGCGGGAAGCGAGGTGGGATCGCCTTCGCGGTGACGGAAGTGGCGTACCTTGCCCGTGTGCGGATCAAGGATGTCGAGACCCTGATCGAGAGTACCGGCCCAGATGCGACCCTGCGCGTCGATGAGAAGTGTGCGTACGGCATCGCTCGCGAGCGATTGGGACACGCCGGGATCGTGTTTGAAACGTTGGAATCGGTCGGTGCTCCGATCCCAGCGCTCTATACCGCCCCCGTCGGTGGCGAGCCAGAGGTTGCTGTCACTGTCCTCTGCGATGGCCCAGATGTAGTCACTCGCCAGACCGGCGTCACCGCGCTGACGGCGATACTCGCGTATGGAGTAGCCGTCGTAGCGGTCCAGGCCGCTCTCCGTGCCGAGCCAGAGATAGCCTTGGCGATCCTGCAGGATGCTCATGACGGTGCTCTGGGAGAGACCGTCGCGCATCGTGAGGTGCTCGAAATACAACGGGCGCACGGCGGGCACCGGCACGGTCGCCGGAGCCGCTGCGCCCGTCAGCGCGGTTGCGTCTGCCCTGGCCGCTCCGTTAGCCAGCGCCGCGCCGCAGGCCAGCGCCAGAATGAGCCACAGCGGCCGCATGAATGAGCGTCACTCCTATTCCTGCTGCGGGACGACCACGGACCCGCTGCCGTCGGCACCCGTGTAGCCGTTACTCCAGGTGTAACCATTGCTCCACGTGTAGCCGTTACTCCAGGTGTAACCGTTACTCCACGTATAGCCGTTACTCCAGGTGTAGCCGTTGCTCCACGTGTAGCCGGTGCCCGAGGTGTAGCTGCCATTCCACAACAGGCCATCGCCGGGGAGCGGAATACCGACCAGCAGGTTGCCGAGGATCGGCACGCTCTTCACGATCGGAACGAGGCCACCCAGTCCGAGCGAGGTGATCAGGGTACCTGTCGTCGCACCGCTGTAGGAAGACGGGCCCGTCGCCATGATGTAGAAATTGCCCGCGGAGTCCTGGTTGGCGCGGCCACCGAAGTGCTTCAGGCCTGCCACGTCGAGTGCGACGTTCAGACCAACGTTGGCGCAGCCCGATGCGGTGCTGTAGGTGGCGTCATGCGCGTTCACGAGACCCGCGCCCTGTTGGAACACCGTGTAGGCCAGTGCGCCGTTGGAATTCACGGCCGGGTGCGCACCCGACATCAGGCGGCACTTCACGTCATCGGGGCTCAATCGCGGATTCACCTGCAACATGAGGGCGACCACGCCGCTGACGACCGCCGTCGCCTGCGAAGTCCCCGACATGGTGAAGTCATCGTGTACGGGGTCGTACCACTGCGGGAAATTCGTCGCCAACAGGCCATTGCTGGGCGAGTAGGCCTTTACGTGCCCTCCCATGCCAACCAGGTCCGGCTTCACGAAGCCCTCATAGGTGGGACCAGCGGAAGAGAAACTCGCGAGAGTGTACTTGCTCACCTGCATCGGATCGTTGTTATCCGTGACGGCGCCGACGGTGACGATGTAGGGGGTGTTACCGGGCGCGCCGATCGTCATGGGCGTCGGTCCATTGTTGCCGGCGGCGGCTACGACCACGATGCCGGAGGCCCACGCCGCCATGACGGCCTGATCGAGGGGATCGGCCCAATACGGTGATTGCGGGGGAGCGCCGAGCGACAGGTTGATCACCCGGATGTTGTAACGGAGCTTCTGATTCACGACCCACTGAATGCCGCGAATGACGTTGAAGTAGGTCCCTTGGCCGGTACCGTCCAGAACTCGCACGGAGACGAGGTTCACACCGGGCGCGACACCCTGGTAGTTGCCGGTGGTCGCTATGCCGCTGCTGCCTATGATCGAGGACACGTGCGTGCCGTGACCGTAGGGATCGCCGATGTTGGTGCTGTAGTTCGCGAAAAGCGAGTTGCCGTACGCGCTCGGGTTCTGCTGCGCCAGGAGCACATCGTACTGGGCCAGGATGCGGGCGCTGTTGCCGTTGGCGGCGGTCTGCAGCGGACCGTGCTGCGCCCACAGGCCTGAATCGAGAATAGCGACGGTGACGCCGTTACCAGTGACTCCACCGACCTGGAGGTCCTTGGCCGCGACCTCGCTCGGGTAATAGGTTTCCGGAAGCGTGCCCATGACGGAGCTCGCCTTCACCGCGGTATCTTCGAAAATCCGTAGTGCGGGAATGTCGGTGGCATGCAGTGCCATCAGTTCGCGGTCGTCGAGCGAGGCACCCACCGCGCGGATGATGCTCAGGTCGCCGGTGACGACGCCACCAACTTTCAACACCGCGCTACGCGCGATGTCGGCCGTCGCGGCCTGGACTATGTAGGGGCTCCGTTCGCCGATCCGCGCCGCGGACGCGGGAGGCTGCGCGGTCGGTAAGGTCGCGGGAGGGAGCGCGACCGGACGGACCGGCTGCGCAGAATCCCTATGCGCGACGGGAGCCTCGGGTGGGCTCGTGTGGACCGTCATGAAAAACGCCACCGACAGCATCGTTATGGCGGCGGCGAGTACATAGCGGCGCGCCCGGATCTTCTTGTTCATTGCGGCATCCCAAACCTTCCTGCGGGGCAATTGCCCTGGGACCTTTGTACCGCGCCGAACGTCGCAGAAGAGTGACATCTGCGGTTGGGCTCTGTTTTATCGCGTGACGCGGTTCACACTCCTGTGCGCTGCTCCGGATATGTCAATCGGGCGAAAACGCGGCCTGACATAACAAGGAGGCCGCGGGCGCGATGCGGCACGCTGCGCTGGGGAGGCGCCGGAGGGCCGCGAACGCGTGTTAGGACTTCAACAACTCAACCAAGCGCTGCGGATCAACGGGCTTTGTCAGATGATGATCGAAGCCCGCCGCGAAGGCGCGCTCCTTGTCGATATCCTGACCCCAGCCGGTGATGGCAATGAGCGTCAGGGGCGCGCGGGGAGCGGACTGACGCATCTTGCGCGCGACTTCATAACCGG
>JAQGOE010000120.1 GCA_028293725.1 Gammaproteobacteria bacterium
ATGCGACCTCGGCCGGCAGTTCTCCGATCGCCGCATCAATGGCGACGGCAATCTCGGCCGGCGAGTAGACGGGCTCACCGCCAGGACGCATCAACGAATCTCGACAGTCCCGCAATCGCTCGATCATCTCCGCCCGGGAGACTTCCGCAGACGCCTGGCGTATCGCCACACCCCGCGACTGCTCAAGCGCCTCAAGAAGGCCGTTGATCAGGAATTGAATCCCTCTTCCCCTACTGCGGAAATGGATCACCTCCAGGTTCAACCGATCCAACGCCTCAAGTAGAGTCGGCGATCCCCTGTTAACTGGCTCCGGTTTGACCAGTGGTGCCTCCGGCACCAGGTTTCCGACCATCCAGACCGAATTGACTCCGTCAATTTTATCAATCGCCAACGGGGTGTGCGACGCAATTCTGTGGGCTTCTTCCGGAGACTCCGCGAGTACCTCAATGCAGACCATTTGGCTGTAGTACTGTTTCATGACTTCTCCACTCCGAGCCGGCCGCGCGCCGGCGTCCCCATCTGCATACAGCGTGGCTCGCCCCGCGCCTGGACCCGATACAGACCAGCCGTGCGGATCAGTGTGTGATATCAACCCAGCGGCCTCACGCAATTCTTGAGTTACCTGGGAGAGCTCCTGCGTGAGTGCTGCATCAGATTTCGCGGGCGGCTCTACCTCCCCTCGTTCGATCTTATGAATGGCGTCACACGCCATGGTGTAAATGCGGCCGCTCCCCTCGCTCGGCGGCCCAAATGGGTAGTATCGGTCGCGCAGCGCCAGGCAAACCTTCAGTGCGAGATCCCGCTCCGCCCGCAATCGCCCACTTTCGTGCGATACGGCAGTAACGCTGCGCTGGCGTGCTTCCTCGGAATGTTGACCCAGTTGTTCGATCTTGGGGACCAGGCCCTGAGAAGCCCGTGCACGTCGTTCCGCTTCGCGAGTGGTTGCGCACGCCTGACAGACTCCGCCATCAAGCTGCACGCCGTCCCCGTCGCAGTCGCCGCACTCGCTGGCGCATTCGTGGAGCATGTCGGCCGCATCCTCCAGTGCGTAGTAGAGCGCCCGCGTCGTATCGAGAATTTGGCGTTCAATTCCGTTCTGCGGGGAAAGCGTCACGGCGAGATGCTCGCTGACGGAGGCTCCAGTCCCATCACAGCCTCTCGCCGCGCCGGCACAAAGCGCGATCCGGTGACGCTCCACCCGGCTGATAGACGCCACCGACCGATCAAGCGACGTTCTCTTCGCACGTGAACTCGCTCTGACCTGTCATGTGGGCGCTGGTGCGTCGTTGCCATCAACACTGCAGCCGTCGGTGCTGCCGACCGCCTCACGATGCAGAATCTGTTCATGCGATTCCGCCTCCATGATCAAGCCTAAGTCCCGTAGTTCTTCGATTGCCAACTGTAGCTCGCGCGTCAATTCACTGTGCGAGGGGGCCACACGTGAAACAAGCGATGCACCTACAACTTCACCTGCCAACGCCTGCGCAGTCGAGTCTCCAGCCGGTTGCCGGGCAATGTCCGTGAGAACGGAACGAAAGCGTGCGCTTTCCTGCGTGAGAACGCTGTTGGTCCGTGTCGCGGCGATCACGTCTCGCCGCAGTCGCTCGATTTCGCGCACATACTCGTGCGCAGTCGCTGATTGAAGCCTCCGATCTTGCCGCTCAGTCCACCCAATGCCCCCTTCGATAATGAGCGGCGCGAACGGTTCGCAGGCGTCGGCCTCAACCAGGTCGGTGGCAGCGTGAGCGATCCAATCGTTGCCTTCAATCATCGTCGCCGAATGCAAGCCGAGGTGACTCATTGCGGCACCTTCACGCGCCCACCGATCAGGATTCCGCCCGCGGCCGACGGCAGGTACTCACGGAAACACCATCCGCAGCTGGTGCCCGACGCCGCCCTCATCCTGGCTCAAAGCCGTTCTCCTGGCGGATCCACGTCATCGCAAGCATCATCGGCTTCGTCCTCCTCGCTCACACCGCACGAGTACAAAAACGCATCACGATCGAAATGTCGGACCACCTGCCTAAGTGAATCTGCAACTTCCTCGCAGATTGACTGATGAGCCACCACCGTCGCCTCAAACTCAAATTCGTGCGAGGTGGTGGGCTTGTTTGTCGGGTGCGCGCGCTCGAGTGCTTCGGAAATCAGGGGCATGAACTCGTGCGTCGAGGTCGCGAGCGTGCGCAAGAACGGCAGGAGTCTTGCCTCCGCCATGATCCCGTGCTCGACATTCGGACCATGAAAGCTGCCCCCCGCGGCTCGCCATCGCTTCCGTAGAGCCTCGTCCGAGAGACCTACCACCTGTCCGTCCGCCTCCGGTTCGGTCGATACGCCAGCCTTCTGCACAGCCTGCTTCGATAGCCTGAAGGGTCCCATCGCGGCGAGCATCGCCCGCGTCTTTTCAGTGAGCTCCGCGCCGCGATCTGGGTCGCGAATCATGTCCAGGTCAGGCAGTATCTCCTCCAACAGCACGGCAGCCAGTGAAACCACGTCTATGTCGCTCACTGTGATGGCCCCGCGGTACTCGCCCTCTCAGATTTCCAAGCGCTCCCGGCACGCCTGGCGCGCCGGTACAAAATGCTGTGTGTTGTCATCCTCTCCTCCGCCCTTCGCATCCACTCCTTGCGGGGCAACTTGGACGTCACTCTGCGCTGCTTCCGCAGGGCGGTCATCGGCGTGAAGCGCGCGTTTCGCATTGCCCGTCGTCCAACGCCACATACCGTGGTTGTATTTCACACCCGATGTAACGTCGGCCAAGATCAACCGACACCCTTCGGGTGGTACCAGCACCTGCGAAGGGATCCAACACGACATCACCCGGCCGTGAACTGGCCAGAACGCACGGCTCGATCAACTTACGTGGGAAGACCGCGTAATGCGCGCCCGGGGATGGCGTGGTCGCCACGGTCCACACGCTTCGTTTATTACGCCAGCCGTTGGGGGCGGCTTGCTTAGACTGACCACCTTCGATGGCGCTTCTGTGGCGGCTCTCCGTCCGCGAGCCCAATGCCTTCCGCGAGAAACTGACGGTCGGTACCGCCTTTGGTGGTCGTGCGTTAGCCCCCATCCCGACTGTCCGCAGGCGAGCACGTCGGCCCTCCCCGTCGACTGGGCGACGTGCGCCATTCGGGCCGGGTAGACCAGATCGCGCCGGTTCCTTGATGGCATCCGCGTCGTAGTAGTAGCGCGGCGCCTTCGACATCAGGAAGATATGTTCGTGAGATTTCGTCGGCCGATCGCGCACACTCTCCGGCAGCGGATTGGGCTTGCTCCAAATCACTTCCCGATCGGCATCCCATCGCCAAATGCGTTCCTCAAGTACCACACCGCAGCCGCACGGACAAAACAGCTCGACCTCTTCGACCACGTTCGAGCGCAGGTACCAGCCATCGGCCTGCAAGGCGAGCGCCACCCGCCAGGGTATACCCAACATGTCTTTTTCCTTCGCTCCGGTCACTCGACGGCGGCGACCGATGCTGCTACGCCCATGCAGTGCGCCCGCGTGCTTGCCGCTCGTCGAGCCCCCCCACTTTAGGTCGTTTGCGTAGGAGTCGCCCAAGTTGAGCCAGACTGTGCCATCGTCCCGCAACACTTGACGGACGGCGGCGAACACCTTGACTAATTCGCAGATGTACTCCCCAGGGGTCGCTTCCAAACCGATCTGACCTTCCACGCCGTAGTCACGCAGACTGTAGTACGGAGGACTGGTCACGCACGTCTGGACGCGAACGCCATCGCGCACCATGCGAGCCAGCAGAGCGCGGCAATCACCCACATGGGTTCTGTCAAGCCACTCACGCATGTGTGGCACTCGGAGCAATGGCCTGTTTGCCGACCGCACTTGCCCCAGCGGCAGGCAGGTCAGCACCGCGGTTCATACGAACAATCCCTGCTGCGCGTCATAACGCTCGCGGTGCGCTGTCTTGGCAGAGCGCGCGTACTCACTAAACGGCGCGTAGCGCCAGATGCGGCGGTTGGCCCAGCGCGCAACATCGGTGAGCTGCTGAGCGCTCCAGTCGTGGCGGATCCGTGGCGCCTTCTCCAGCGCATTGAGCTTGATCTCCGCTTGCACATGCGGCTCGCCACCCCATTGGAGAACATCATGAATACGTTGGATGCACTGCTCGAACGGTTCGTTGCCGATAAGGACATAGGGGCGGATACGCTTCGCCGATACGCCGGCATCGCGTAGCATTTTCATGACTCGCTGCACCTGGGGCCGTTCCGCGCTCTCGTCGTATCCGAATCGCCAGGGACCACGGTTGATTTGGCGCCAGCGCGCAAAGACCGTCTCGTCAAACTCGGAGGGCTCGAATCCCGAGTTGGCATCGCGCAGTGCGACACCGGCAGCCAGGTAGCGCTCGACGATGAAATCCTGATACCGCGCATCTAAGCCTGCGAGATTGGAGTCACAGAGAATCGGCCGCACGGTGAAGTCAGGAAAGTAGGAAAAGCCTCCATCGATCATCCATACGTTGCAGAAGTTGCACCGTTTGTTGCAACCCTTCGTCGCGTACGTGGCATCAGGATTGTGGAAGCGGATCGCATCCCGCACCGGCGGTCCGAGCTCAGCAACACCCTCCAAGTAGTGCCGGCGCATGGTCGTAGCTGGACCGCCCGCCAAGACGCGATACCCCAACGATCGATACCAGCGTGCGCGATCGTGCGCTTCGGGCAAGAGCCAGGTGAACGCAACGGACAGAAAGGCAGTGCCCTCTTCGGTCCACTCGCCAAGCCCTCCGACCCAGCTCGCTTTGGACGAGCGGCCCGGGGCATTCGGGCGCGACGTCGCGGACCTGCGTCCGGGGGGTGCGTGCAAACCAATGTCAGCGGCTCGTTGACTCACAATCGGCACAATTGCGCATTTTGAGTATTTGCACAATACTCAGCGGCGCAGAATCTTGCCAATCTATATGTCACCCACTGACGCCGTTTTTCGAATCGATCTGGGGCAGCACTTGCGGGACGACGGCCACGTGGTGCACGCGTGGATCGAGCCGAACCATCCCTCTAACCGCTTCCAATGGGTTCGCGACTTGGGCGTTTTGTGTGTGGAGGGTTCCGCGACCGCGGGGACCGTCTCTCTGCGACTGGAGGACTCGCCCGAAGAATGGTGGATGCTCGCGGATGCCGTCGGCATGGACCTCGCGGAGGCGCTGTGGCATGAGCGCGCCAAATACGACGAGAGATCGTTCTTCATGGTCTACGACCACGTGGAATACGGACGGCTGTACTTTCAGCCCACTGAGCGCGCGGCCGGTGCGGAAGGTGCGGTGGTCTTGGGCACTCGCCGCGACGGCCGCTACCCTAATGAGCAGATTGCGATACCCGCGGACTACGCCGTGCGCCAGCTCGAAGCCCTGTTCGCCCATGCACATCCGAAGTTGCGTTCACCCATGATCCCGGACAGCGCGGAGATCGAGGTGGCGCTCGAACATGGGCGGCAGATGGCGGCGGCGGTAATGTCGGCCAAGGCGCGGTACGAGGCGATCGTTAAGTGGGACTTCGAGACCCCCCTTGTTTTGCCGCAGCACGAACAGCCGGAATCCCCAGGCCTTGCACATTCCGACCGAACACCGGAAGCGTCCCCGGATAGCGAAGACACCGAGCCGACGACAGACGATGACGGTCCTGCCCCGTGACGATCCGACCATGACCATTAGCGGATGCGCTTCGGAGGAGAATACCCGGGCCGTGTTGCTGCACCTCATTGATGTTGCCATCTCGGCCGATTCGGCGAGCGCCGACGGCGGTGGTTTTCTCTGGGTGATGTCGCGCAGCAGACCGCATATTCGACAAGACATCCCCGCAGCGTTCGAGATGTACACGCTGCTGTCGCATCATCTACTCACGCTGCCCCTGCGCATGCTACCGCTGGAGGACACCCCGCTAGCGATCACACCCGGAATCGCGTTTGATCCACGCTCAGGTCGTGTCGTTGCGCTCATTCGTGTGGAGCCGCGACAACTCGAGCTTATTGCCTACTGGGTTACAGGCGCTCTCCAGAGCGATACGGTGAGGGGCATGGCGGGCGTGCTGGCGTTGCCCTTCTCGATTGAAGTGCACCACGAGGTGCAATGGCTGTTGCCAGAGTGGTTTGCCGCGTTCTACATCGACACGGACTCACCAGG
>JAQGOE010000038.1 GCA_028293725.1 Gammaproteobacteria bacterium
GCGGCCGCGTCGCCCGCTTCAAACACCGAGCAGTCGATCCGCAGCTGCCGTTCCGCGAACGGTGCTTGCGCCTGGTGACAGTGGTGGGGCGTCGGCGATCCTGCGTATCGGAACGGATCGAAGAACTTGCAGCGCAAACACATGCGCGAAGTCGGTAGAGCGCCGTTCTCCTGCAGGCCCCGGATCATTTTGATCGAGAGTCGATAGAGCGTCTCCTGCTCGGTATCCGCAAGCACGTCGAACGCGCCCCACAGCGGATCGGGCAGCGACGCCAGTTGCGTCGCAGAGTGTTGACCCTCATCCGTGAGCACGAGCGCGAGCGCTCTGCCGTCCGTGGTGCTGCGTTGCTTGCGGACGAGTCCCTTGGTTTCCAGCGCACTCACGCTGTCGCACGCCGTGGCAGCCGTCACACCCAGTTCGCGTGCCACCGCGGACAGGGAGAGACTTTCGCCGCGTCGGACGAGCAATTCGAGGATCTTGCGCTGTGTTGGAGTAAGACGCTGCACGGCCCATTGGTCCCACGAACTCGTGTGCGCGAGTTGTGCAAGGCGTCGAATGGCGCCCGCGAGGGCGTGGGGGAGCGTCGAGGTCGGAGTGTCGAAATTCATCATATGAAGAATTTAAGAAAAACCTCGTAATATGTTAAATATCAAAGTGTTTTTCGCCTCCTTGCCCCGATTGTTTTCGCGTGTGTGTCCCTGCTCGATTAGTAAGACGCTCTGGAGGCCAAACTTGTACACCGCAAACGCAAACAAAAAGCGTTTTCGGCGAATCGAGACTAAGTGCTGCAGCGCGGTGTCGCGCCGCAACCTCGGTCAGTTGTTTTGTTGCCCTGTGTCCAGGGAGAGCAGATCTTCGGGTGTGTCGATATCGAGGGCGGCGCTCTCCATCGGGACTCGCACCACCCGGTCGGGATTGCGCTGCAACAACATTCGCGCGCCGATGTCACCGCGCAGTTCGGCGAGCTCGCGGAAACGCGAGCGGGGAAAGATCGCGGGGACACCAACAGCCCCGGAGTACATCGCGGCGGCAACATACTCAGGCTGCCGCTTCCAGGCGCTCAACAATCTCTGCAGATCAGCGGCGGTCACGGCCGCCTGATCAGCCAACACCAGCATGACTCCCGCGCAAGTCGCCGGCAGTCGTGCCACTCCCGCGCGAATGGAGCTGCCAATTCCCTCGCGCCAATCGCGATTGATGACGATGGAAGCGGGGCTGTGGCTGAGGAGCGGCGCGAGCTCGGCGGCGTGGGCGCCCAACACGACTATAACCGCGCCGCCGGCGACTTCCACCGCACGCGACACCGTGTTGTGAAGCAGAGGACGGCCGGCGATTCGAACCAACTGCTTGGCGGAACCGAAGCGCGTCGACGCGCCGGCTGCCAGCACGATGGCATACAGTCCGCCCTCAGTCTCAGCGGGACTGGACACGGGTTACAGGTGCGACGCCGTGGATGACATTTCGATCCCGGCAGGTAGCGTCGCCTTTACGCGCGCGTAGCGACTCCGCTCGTCGACGATCGAGTCCGCATCTATGTCCGAGACCGTGCGCCAGTCGGTGACCTTTGCCTGCCGCTCGAAGAGTCGGTCGATCTCATCGCGACGCGCGCTCCAGACGCCGCTGAAGAATCTCAGAAAGTCGGTCCAGCGGGCCGTGCTGTCTGAATCAACAGTCGAGCCCAATGCGGTCTCGAGTTTGGCGAGTGCCTCACGGCTCGTCCCCGACAGTGCGAGTGCGGCTTCGACCGCGCGCCGGTTGGGATCTTCCGCGGGGAAGCGACTGCGGAGGAGGTCATGGAATACCTGCTCGCGCTCCTCAAACCGGCTCAGCATCCAGACCAGGTATTCCACACCGGCCTGACGGAAAGCCTCGAGTGTGGCGAGCCGCTCGGTGTCTTGTGGGGCGGAGGTCGCCAGCGCACTGACGCAGGCCCTGGCCACCTCGGCGGCGTGCTGCCTTTCCAGGGTGAGCTGGCCTCGAATCAGCTCGACTTCATTCATGCTGCGACTTCATTACAGACTGCATTGGCTTTACACCACCATCCGAGGGTCGGGCATCGGCGCCATGCAGGAATGCATGAATCTCAGCGACGATAGCCAGCGCGACTGACTCCGGGCTGCGCCCTCCGAGGGCAAGCCCAACCGGTGAATGCAGACGTGTGCGCAACTGCCGCGCACCCTCTCCAAGATCGTTGAGCAACTTTTCACGCCTCGCGGCCGGTCCAAGCAGGCCTACATAAGGAATCGTCGCTTCCGCCAGCGTGCGCAGATAGCTCAAGTCCGAAGGGAGATGGTGACTCATTACCACTGCCGCCGAAAAGTGTTTGAGCTCGACGGCGTTCCCCAACTCTTCCGGGCGCGCGAGGATCACACGCTCGGCCAACGGGAAGTGCGATGGATCCGCGTAGGCGGGCCGATGGTCGACCAGCGTGACCTTCCAATTCACACGCGCCGCGAAATCGACGATGGGTGCGGCGTCTGGCCCCGCACCCAATATAAGAAGCTTCGGCGGCAGGCTCAGGGGCAGGGCAAACACCTTCCAGAACGGAGACTGGCCTTCCGCCCAGCCCGGGCGCCCGCTGTGCGCGGCTTCCATGAGGGCCGATTGCACGGTCGGACCGGCAAGCACCCCGCGCGCCTGCGGTGAGAGGGAGTCGGGAAGAGAGCCGGCCGATGCGTCTCGAGGCAGTGTGACCGCGCCGACAGGCAACTCGGGCCAGGCCGATTCCACAACGATGCCGATCGCCGTTGGGGTATGGCTGGCGAGCGCGCGCTCGAGATGCACCAGCGGTTGCCAGTCCCTATCCGGACCCGCGCGCAGCAGGAGAATCCGCATCGCGCCTTCGCAGCCGATCCCCAGTCCCCAGAGTAGATCGTCGGGACCGAATAAATCGTAACTCACTATTCGCGGCTCGCCCGTCTCCATAACAGAGAGGGCGTGCTCGCGCAGATCACCCTCGAGGCAGCCTCCGGAAAGCAATCCGGCGTAGTCGCCATTAGCGGCAATGAGCATGAGCGCGCCGGGCTTGCGGTAGGTCGAGCCCGCGGTGTGTA
>JAQGOE010000095.1 GCA_028293725.1 Gammaproteobacteria bacterium
CGCCCGCGGAAAATTCGTGTGCGACGCTCGAGCAGCGCAAGCCATGTGGATACTGGACGGGGCATTCATGAACCTTCGCGACCAGTCTGCGCTGGCGACCGAGGCGCGAATCGCCCGAACGCATGGATTCAGCGGCAAAGTGGCCGTTCATCCACGCCAGGTGGCGACGATCAATGAGATTTTCTCGCCCACGGCCGCGGAAATCGAGCGTGCGTCCAGGCTGTTGGAAGCCTTCCGAAAAGCGGAAGCCCACGGGCGCGGGGCGCTCGAGTTTCGCGGCATGATGGTGGACTACGCCAACATCAGATGGGCGGAGCGCATACTGCAGCAGACGCCCGTGCCGCAGCGAGAGAAGTAATGCCAACCAGATGACGATCTCACGTTCCGCTAGCTAAGAAGGCGTTCCCGCGCGCCCACCTGGGTGCACGGCTTGCGTAACACCCTCGCAGCGCGCCATCGCGCTGGAGAGGGGTGAGCGATGAACATGCCAAGTAAGCCGAAACACCTTTCACGACGCGTTCTGTTCCAGCGCGTGGCGACCTATGCGGCTGGTGCCGCGACCCTCTATGGCCTCGGGTTGAATCGGGCGGTCGCACAGGCCAAGGTGCCTCAGAAAACGGTCGCGTACCAAGGTACGCCGAAAGGTACAGACCGATGCGACGGGTGCAGCAGTTTCCAGCCGCCAAACGCCTGCAAGCTGGTCGACGGGGAAATCAACCCGCAGGGTTGGTGCTCCCTCTTTACGAAGAAGACCTGAGACTGACGAGCGCGTTTTTTACCGTCGGAGTAATCGGGATGCTAACAGCGGCGCGCATCGCGGCGACGCACTCCGCGACCTTCGCGGGTTCGAGCATCAGGTAGGCGCCGAATGCGCCGCCGCTAGCTACACGGTGGCCTCCCACCTCCTCAAGTGGTTATAGCTGGGTCGTCGTGTATCTGTCGCAATGACTGACATGCTCACCACGCGACCGATATGTACTGGGTTGCGAGGAATTCCAACAGCCCTTCGTGGCCCCCGGCGCGGCTCAGCCCGGAGTGTGCTGTTCGAACCGCGCCTCGCCCAGCCACGGCGTTTTCCCGTGGCCCCTGCCCGCGTTGACAGATATGATCCTATTTATACTATAATATCCCCCATGGTCGATCGATCAATAAACAAAGCCTGATTGACACCATTTTTTCAGGGGGGAGGGGGAGCGTGAAATCTATAAAGAAGGCGCCCGTCTACGGTACGGGCGCGCTGGCCATCGCCGCGACAATGGCTGGACCGGCGTTTGCAGCGGGCGCGGCGCCCGAAGACAGCGATACGTTGCAGGAAGTCGTGGTCACCGGGGTGCGCGAGGCGCTGCGTGACTCGATCGCGGTAAAGCGCAATTCCGACACGATCGGCGACAACATCTCAACCAAGGACATCGGACAACTTCCCGATGTCACCATCGCCGAAGAGCTCAATCGGCTTCCCGGCGTCAACACCACGCGCGACCGCGGCAACGCCAGCCAGGCATCCGTGCGCGGATTGGGCCCCCGCCTCGTACTCGGTCTCGTGGATGGCCGCGAAGTCGCCTCTTCCGAGCCCTCGCAGGATCTGCGCTGGGAGATCTATCCCTCCGAGTTGCTTTCAGGCGCGCAGGTCTACAAAACGCAGGACGCCTCCCTGGTCCCCGGTGGTATTGCAGCCACTGTGGATATCCGCACACTCTCCCCGCTCGACTATAAGGGCCCTGAATACAGCTTTCGGGGCGGCCCGACCTACAACGACGAGTCCAAGGGTTTGCCGGACTACAGCGGCGTCGGATATCGCACCAGCGGCGGTATCGTCAAACACATCACTGACGATTTCGGCTTCTCACTCGCCGCGAGCGCGCAACGTGAGAAGAACGGCTTCCCGGACTTTCGGTCCTGGGGCTGGAATACACCGCTCAACTCGGGTGCAACAGTCGCCAGCCCGAATGGCAACACCGGCGACTTGAACGGCGACGGGGTTCCCGACAACACCACGTGGGGCCTGAACACCGAGGTGAAGGAAGTCACCCAGGATCGGTACGCGCTCGCCGGCGCCATCGCCTGGAACGCCGGCAGCGACCTCACCATGAAAATCGACACCTTGTGGTCCCAATACCATATCAAGGAAAACCAGTTCCAGGCCTGGTACGGCAACAACATCACCGGCAACTATGCCGGCGCCGACTCGCAGTACTATAACGCCCCGGGCAGCTCCTACCAGATCGCCAACGGCTCGGTCGTGGCGGCCAACTTGAATGGCGCCTACCCGGACTACGAGAGTGAGATCGCCCGCTACAACGAGCGCCACACCCTGATCGCCACCGGATTCAACGTGGCCTGGAAGCCGGGTGCATGGGACAACCAGGCCGACCTGTCCTTCTCCGAAGCCTGGCGCCAGAACCAATGGCAGGCCATCTACCTGTCGGATGTGTACCCGCCTAACCTGGCCTTCAATGTCAGCGACGGGCAGGTGCCTTACGGGGCAACCCCGGGGTTCGATCCCGCCGCGCCCGCCATCCAGTCGATCGGCGGCTTTCGTGGCAACAGTGGCCCGGCAGGTAATGGCACGGGCGTCAGCACCGGTCCTGAAGTCACCCGCGACCGCCTGGCCGCCCTCACCCTGAGCTTCGGGCGGACTCTCGATATGCCCCTGCTGTCCGGCGTCAAATTCGGCGCGCGAGTGTCGGACCGCAAGAAGACCCATCACGAGGCCCAGTGGGGCCTGTGTCCGGGCACGGGCTCGGCCGTCTTCGGCATTGCAGGCGACCAGGGCTCGCAGACTTGCCCCGCCGGCACGGCCGGTACCGGCTCGACCCCGGTGATCTCACTGGCCAACGCCGGCTTGTCGCAGTTCAATTCCCCCAGCTTCGTGGCGCCGCCCCTGGTCTACGGCAACTGGGACACCCTGTACCCGCTGGTCTACCCGAACGCCACCCAACCTGCCGGCGCGGACATGCCGCTGCAGCGGACCCAAGTCACCGAAAAGAGCTACGAAGGCTGGTTCCGGTTGGATTTCAGCTCATCGATCGCCGACATGCCGCTCAATGCCGACCTGGGCGTCCGGGTGGTTCATGTCGACACCCGCAGCTCGGGCTTCCAGACCCTCGATGGCGCAACCTTCACGCCGCTATCGGTCAGCAATGAGTACACGGACGCCCTCCCCAGCTTGAATGCAACTCTGCATCTGACTGACGCCCAATTGCTGCGCTTCGGCGCCTCCATCGGCATTTCCCGGCCGCCGCTGGATTCATTGACGACCGGCTACACGCTCAACATCGGCGCGCGGACCGGCGGCGGCGGCAATCCCAGGCTCGACCCCTTCAAGGCCGATCAGCTGGATCTCTCGTACGAGTGGTACTTCCACGAAGAGTCCCTGTTCGCCATCGCCCCCTACTACAAGGACGTCAAGACCTACATCGGTGCGAGCCAGACGACGGAGTTCATCGGCCCCGGACTCCCATGGACCATTACCGCGGAAAACAACACCAAGGGCGGCGAGATTGCCGGCGTCGAATTTACGTTCCAGACGCGCTTCTTCTTCCTGCCGGGATTCCTGCAGGATTTCGGCGTCTACGCCAACCATGCCTACGCCGAATCCAACATCCACGAGGCGGCGCCGACCCCGCCGCTTGGCAATCCCTACCCGATGATCGGCCTGGCAAGGGGGACCTCGGAAGCCGACCTCTTCTATAACAAGGCGGGCTTCGAAACGCGCGTCGCGGTGAAACATCACACGCCGTTCACCGTGGCCCCCACCTGGGTCGGAACGACACTGAAGCAGTTAGAGGCGGAAACCACGCTGGACGCCAGCATGTCCTATACCTTCCTGGAGCACTGGACCGTGCGGCTGCAAGGACACAACCTGACCAACGAGCGAGCGCGCTTCGATGTGGACAACAACCCGCAGAATCTCGCGAACGACGGTGGCTACCAAGTCTACGGAAGATCCTACCTGTTCGATGTTGGAGTTAAGTTCTAAAGCGCGGCGCGCCGCCCGCGTGACTCCCGGCAGGGCCGCTGTACGCGGCCCTGCTCTGTTGGCCTGGCTGGTGACCGCGCTAGCGCTCGCGATGCCGCCGATGCTATCGGCCGCCAGTCACGTCCCCGACGGCAACGGCCCGGCCGTCCGCGCACTCTACCTCGACAAGTCGGGCGTCATCCGCTGGCGCGACTCCAACGCCGAAGTCCTGCTCTACGGCGCGAACTACTGCATCATGTCCGGCTCCGACTACCGCATGGCCGGCCTCGTCTCGAGCGACCGCAAAGCGATGGTCGACGAGGACCTGGCCCAGTTCGCCCGTCTGGGCTGGACCGCACTGCGGCTGTGCACCTGGGGCGACTGGGAGAATGCCGACCGGGCCGGCAATCTCATACCCAACGACCACCTCGACCTGCTCGACTATGTCATCGCCAAGGCGCGCGAGCGCGGGATCTACCTGCTCCTGACGCCGATCCACACCTACGACCCGGCGTTCGCCGACCAACTCGGCAAGCCGACACCGAACCAGGGCTTCTCGCGCTACTTCACGCGCCCGGAAATGGGCACCAACCCCAGCTCCATCGCCGCCCAGGCCAACTACATCGGCCAATTGTTGAATCACGTCAACCCCTACACCGGCACCGCCTTAAAGAACGAGCCCGCGATCGCCTTCATCGAGATGATCAACGAACCAGTCCACCACCCGCAGGATCTGCCCGGCTCGGTGAACTACATCAACACGCTCGTCAATGCCGTACGCGCCACCGGCTGCACCAAGATCACGTTCTTCAACGTCTCACAGGACTTCGCGATTGCGCCGGCGATCCGCCAATCACAGGTCGACGGTGTGAGCTTCGGCTGGTACCCAACGAGTCTCGGCGCCGGCCACACCCTGCGGGGCAATTTCCTCCAGGCCGTCGACGCCTATCCCGACATGCTGCGCCCGCAGCTGAACGGCCGGCCCCGCATCGTCTACGAGTTCGACCAGGCCGACCTCCTCTCGGGCTACCTGTATCCGGCGATGGCACGGACCTTCCGCTCGGTCGGTGCGCAGTCCGCCACCATGTTCGCCTACGACATGCTACGGACGGCGCCCTTCAACCTCGGCTGGCAGACTCATTTTCTCAACCTCGTTCACACACCGCGCAAAGCCATCAGTGCCGCCATCGCCGCCGAAGCCCTGCGACGACTGCCCAGAATGGCGAATTACGGCCGCTATCCTGACAATCTGACATTTGGGGATTTCCGCGTCAGCTATGCGGAAGACCTGAGCGAGCTCAACGCCGCGGATGCCTTCATGAACGCCGGCACCACCCATACCCCACCGCGCGAGCCCAAAGCGCTGCGGCGTATCGCCGGCTTCGGTTCCTCCCCCCTGGTCGACTACGAAGGCACCGGCGCGTACTTTCTGGATAAGGTTCGCGACGGGGTATGGCGCCTCGAGGTGTATCCGGACGAGGTCCTGGTGCGCGACCCCTTCGAACAACCCCAACCTGACAAGGTGGTCTCCCGCCTTTTGTATCGCTCCTGGCCCATGGCGCTGCATCTGCCGGACCTTGGCCCGGAATTCTTCGTGACCCCGATCACGGTCCCCGACTCCAATGCAGCCCTCTCACCGCCGACACCGCAGAAGGCGGCAAACGCGAAATTCCTCATCACACCAGGGGTTTGGCTGCTGGCGACGCACGAGCGCATCGATCCCTCCACCCTGCCTACCCGGATCGCCCGGGTGGGCTGGGGCGAATACCACGTCAACGAGCGCCGCTCGTATCCCGATCTCACACAATCCCTCGCACCCGGGGAATATCTGGCCGGTGCGCCGATCGAGATCCGTGTGCGCGTGGCCAACGATGTGCTGCCGGATGAGGTCAACCTCTGGGTCCGGGCCGCAGGCACACGGTCCTCTGACAAGCCTATTCCCATGAGCCGCTCGCACGGCAACGACTACACGGCAGTGTTGGCCGCGGACGCCCTGGTGCCGGGGTTGTACGAGTACGCCGTGAGCACCAGAACGGGCACGAGAGTGACCACGTTTCCCGGCGCGGATCTCGGCCAACCCTCCGAGTGGCCCTTCCATGCGGATGCCCTCTGGTCGTTTCGCCTGACACCTCCGGATACGCCGCTGCGACTCCTCGACCCCAAAAAGGACTTCGCGCAACTCTCCTTCGTTCGGCCGGGTGAACAGTATCGAACACCCTTCTTCCAGATTGTCCCAGGGGAAACCGCGGATGAATCCGCGCTGCGCCTCGGACTGCCGGATGTCGGAGTTGACACGCCCGAGCGCTATGCAGCCGCCCTGTATGTCGGCGACATCATCGCCGCTCGCCGCGCGGATGCCCCGCATGCGCAGGCCATCGCAGTGAAATTGCGTGGCATGGGGGGAACGCCCAAGAACCTTCAGGTCACCTTGATCGAGCAGGATGGTGCCGCCTGGACCGCAACGGTCCGCGCCGGTAACGACTGGTCGACTGTGACAATTCCGCTGCGAGACCTACGCCTGTCTCGCAGCATCCTCATCCCC
>JAQGOE010000102.1 GCA_028293725.1 Gammaproteobacteria bacterium
TCATCGCCCTGCGCTTGAGCGGCACGCTCTCCCCCGGCGCCCTGGCGGCAGCCCTGCAGGACCTGCTCGCCCGTCACGAGAGCCTGCGCACGATCTTCCCGGACACCCCCGACACGCCCTACCAACAGGTCCTCGACCCCGAGCGGGCCGCCGCCCACCTGGCGCTCGATGCGATCCGCGCCCCCGCGCCGATCGCACCAGAGGCGCTGGCGCCCACACTGGCCGCGCATGCCCGTCAGGGCTTTGATCTCACCCGCGAGATCCCGCTGCGCGCGCACCTGTTCGCCGTGACGCAACAGCCGCCGTCCCGGGAGCAATCGCCTCAGTCCTCCGGGCCCCCGGAGCAATCCCCCACAGATCACGTGTTGATGTTGGTGATCCATCACATCGCCTGCGATGGCGGCTCGCTCGCCCCGCTGCTCGAGGATCTCACCCGGGCCTACACCGCCGGCTGCGCCGGCCGTGTGCCCGAGTGGACTGCGCTGCCGGTGCAGTACGCCGATTACACCCTGTGGCAACAGCAGCTGTTGGGGGAGGAGAGCGATCCGAACAGCCCCCTCGCCCGGCAACTGGCCTTCTGGACCACAGCCCTCGCGCACCTGCCCGCGCAACTGGCGCTGCCCACCGATCACCCCCGGCCCCCCGAGGCCAGCTATCGCGGCCACACCCTGCCCTTCAGCCTCGATGCCCGCCTGCACCAACAGTTACTGCAACTCGCCCGCGAGCAGCAGGCCAGCCTGTTCATGGTGCTGCAGGCGGCACTGGCCGCCTTGCTCACCCGTCTCGGGGCCGGCGAGGACATCCCGCTGGGCTGCCCGATCGCCGGCCGCACCGACCATGCGCTCGAGTCCCTGGTCGGCTTCTTCGTCAACACCCTGGTGTTGCGCACCCACACCGGCGGCAATCCCTCCTTCGTGGAGTTGCTCGGGCGCGTGCGCAGCACCGATCTGAACGCCTATGCGCATCAGGAGCTGCCCTTCGAGCGCCTCGTCGAGGCCCTCAACCCCGTGCGCTCGCTCTCGCGTCATCCGCTCTTCCAGGTGATGTTGAGTGTGCAGAACGAGCCCGACCCCACCCTCCAGTGGCCCGGCCTCACCGTGCAGGTGCAGCCGGTGGGGATGACCGTGGCCAAGTTCGACCTCTCCGTGCAGTTCAGTGAGCGGCGCGCCGCCGGCGGCCAACCCGAAGGGATCGACGCGCTGGTGGAGTACAGCGCCGACCTGTTCGAGCAGGCCACCGTGCAGCGCCTGTGCGAGCGGCTCGTGCGGCTGCTGGAGGCGGTCGCCGCCGATGCGCACCAGCCCATCGGCGCGATCCAACTCCTCAGTGCCCCCGAGCGTGAGCAGGTGCTGCGGCTGTGGAACCAGACCGCCCGCGAGGTGCCCCACAGCACCCTGCCGCAACTGTTCGAGTCCCAGGTGCGCCGCACCCCGCAGGCCACCGCCGTGAGCTTCCAGGACACCTCGCTGAGCTATGCCGAGCTCAACCGCCGCGCCAACCAACTCGCCCACTACCTCATCGCCCAGGGCCTCGGGCCCGAGTGCATCGTCGCGCTCGCCCTGCCGCGCTCCCTGGAGTTGGTCATCGCATTGCTCGGCATCCTCAAGGCCGGCGCCGCCTATCTGCCGATCGATCCGGATTACCCCGCAGAGCGTATTGGATTCATGCTCGAGGATGCGCAGCCTGCGCTGCTACTGACGAATGCAACAACAGCCGTACGTCTGCGCCAGAACGAGTGCCGGCTCGTATTGCTCGACGATCCTGCGGTGCTGAGTAATTTGACACGGCGGCGTACGACGAATCCTCGCAACACAGAGCGCACACGACTACTCGGACCGCAACACCCTGCCTATCTCATTTACACCTCAGGGTCCACAGGCAGGCCCAAGGGCGCCCTGAACACGCACGCCGCGATCGTCAACCGCCTCTGTTGGATGCAGGGCGAATATCAACTTTGCGCACACGACCGCGTTCTGCAGAAGACGCCGTACGGCTTCGACGTCTCCGTCTGGGAGTTCTTCTGGCCATTGATGCAGGGAGCAACTCTGGTCATCGCCAACCCCGGTGGACATCGAGACCCGCAATATCTTGCGACCCTCATCCAGGATGAGCAGATCACCACCATCCATTTCGTTCCGTCGATGTTATCGGCGTTTCTGGAGGAGCCTCTTGCCGCGGGTTGCCGTGGACTGCGTCGCGTGATCTGTAGTGGCGAAGCCCTTCCCCCGGAGTTGCAATCGCGCTTCCACTCAGTCCTGTCAGATGTCCCGCTGCACAATCTTTACGGACCGACGGAAGCCGCGGTCGATGTCAGCTACTGGAAATGTCAATCGACTCCAGCCACCGCTACCGTACCGATCGGACGGCCAATCTGGAACATCAGCCTCTACGTTCTGGATAGCCATCTCCAACCGGCGCCACCCGGGTGTTGCGGCGAGTTGTACATTGCAGGGGCAGGTCTGGCGCGCGGATACCTGAACCGCCCCGGCCTCACCGCCGAACGCTTCGTGCCGGACCCCGTCGGAAAGCCCGGCGCGCTCATGTACCGCACCGGGGACCTGGCGCGCTGGCGCCCCGACGGGGTGCTCGAGTACCTCGGCCGCAGCGATGCGCAGGTGAAGGTCCGCGGCTTTCGCATCGAGTTGGGTGAGATCGAAGCCGTCCTGGTGAGCCATCCGGAGATCGCCCGGGCGGCGCTCGTCGCAACCGAAGATAGTTCCGGTGACAAGCGACTCGTCGCTTACGTGATCCCCTCGCCCGGCTGTGTCATCGATCCCTCTGCACTGCGCCAGCATGCGAGGCAGTTTCTACCTGACTATATGGTTCCCGCCGCCGTAGTCAGCGTCGAATCGTTCCCCCTGACCTCTCACGGCAAATTGGACCGCAAGGCGCTTCCGGCTCCGCCCGACACCATCGGTGCCGCAGAATGGCGCGCTCCGCGCACACCTCAGGAAGAACTCCTGTGCTCGCTGTTTGCGAAGACCCTGGGCGTCGCCCGCGTGGGAATTCACGATAGCTTCTTCGATCTGGGTGGGCATTCGCTATTGGCAACACGCCTGATCGCCCGGATTCGCACTACGCTGGGCGTGGATATCTCCATCCGCACACTCTTTGAGGCACCCACTGTTGCCGGCCTGACCGAGCGGATCTCGGGATCGGCGAACGCGGATCCCCTCGAGGTGATGTTGCCCCTGCGGCCTTACGGAAATCGTCCGGCATTGTTCTGTATGCACCCGCTCGGAGGCCTCAGTTGGTGCTATGCGGGACTGTTACAACACATCCCTCCACAGCACCCTATTTACGGTCTGCAGGCGCGCGGCATGAGCGGCCCGGCAAAGCTGCCCGAGAATTTCCATGAGATGGCAGCCGAATACGTCGACCACATTCGCCGCATACAACCCTCAGGTCCTTATTATCTGTTGGGATGGTCTCTCGGCGGCCTCATCGCCCACGCTGCCGCCTGCCGGCTGCAACAACAAGGTGCTGCGGTGGCGCTGCTCGCGGTGCTCGACGCGTATCCGTTGTCGCAGACAAAATTCCTGGAATTTCCGCAAATGCAAGAGATTCTGTCAGGATTGATGAAAGATCTCGGCCGCGATCCCGGCAACGCCCCGCTGGACGTGTCCACGGTGATGGAATTCCTGCGGCGCGACGGCGATGCGTTGTCGGCTCTGCAGGAGAATCACATATGGGCCATGTACGATGTTGCCAAGAACAACCATCTACTGGCTTCCAACTTCATCCCCGCACGATTTGAGGGTGACCTGCTGCTCTTCCGCGCCACGGTCGACCGGACGGGAGAGGAGCCTCCGCCAGAGGCATGGCTGCCCTACGTCGGCGGAGAGATCGTGATACGGGAGGTCCCCTGCCGGCACCAGCTCATGACTGAGCCAGAGTCCCTTGCGAGGATCGGGTCTATCTTGCGCACCGAGTTGGAACGGATCACACCCATGGACGAGGCACCATCATCCGACTCCGGTGCAAGCTACAACGGTGAGCCGCGATACACCGTTTCGAGTGTTCATTGAACCGGGGTTCCCGTAAGCGCGGCCGGGAACATGTACTGAAGGAAGGAGCTAATATGACCAACCCTTTTGAGAACGACGACGCCACTTATCTGGTGCTGATCAATGACGAGGCACAGTACTCCCTCTGGCCATCCTTCATTGAAATGCCGCGTGGGTGGAGAGTCGTCCACCCGCAGAACAGCCGCCAGGCGTGTCTCGACTACGTCAATCAGCATTGGACCGACATGCGGCCCAAGAGTCTGGTCGATGTCATGGCGGCTGATGCTGGAAAGCTCTCCAACAGCTCGCCGGCCACCGAGATCCCACCGGCAGCGCCACCGCTTCTACAACCCACGATGGCGGCGATGGTTCCCACACGATAGGCCGCTCCCTGGGAAGCTGGGGCGCGACGCACCCATGCCGAAGATGCGTCGCGCTCCACGCAATGTGGTGAACAGGGGTCGCCGCCCGGTCATTCTGAGGCTGATCGGTGGCTATGACCTTAAGGGCGAATGGGGCGGCACCTACCTTAACTATGCCGCGGCTCGCTCGCGCACCGAGATATGTCCGTGCCCCTTCGTGGGCTCTACGACGATTGAAACATTGTTACCGAGGGCTGCCAAGATCACGATGAGGCGCGACTCCGAGTAACCATTAACATTGCCGCGGAGAATTCGGGAGATGTCAGGTTGGCTAATACCCGCGCCAGGCGCGTATCCGCCAACGAGAGCGACTACGTCGATCTGCCTAAGCTTCTTTGACTCGACAATAACGCGGATCAAATTCACCAGATCGAATTTGATTCGAGTTTCTGTAGGGTCGGAATAACCGCGATCCTTCAGAAAATTGCCGCTGCCGCGTACCGGCGGCGTATTCTCCAACGGATCGTCTTTCCAATCCTTGTAGCGTTCAGGTTTTTTGCTCATCGGCCGTTCTCCTTTGCGAATGCATCGCGTCGCGCCCTGCGTTTGTTGTAGTCCGCATTCAGTTCTGGATCGTGCCCTGTCCAGTATTCGCGTGCCTTCTTGTAGCGCGTCTCGAGGCGTTCCCGTTGCCACGTTGGAATATTCCTTCCCTCGGTCGACTTCTTAATGCCTGCATCGAGCACCATGATGATCCAAGGACATTTCAGAGTGACGTAAACCCGGTAGGTGTTGTCGTCATGCGCGAGCCTGATTTCAGTGATGCCCGAGAGCTTCGCATGAAGCGGCTGACACAACTTAGCCGCCAACGGTCGGGCGTTTTGCAAAGCGTCGATAGCTTGATCCGCGCTTTCGCGTACATCGCCAGGCATGGACTCATAATCGACCCGGCATCGCTCATTGATAAAGATCACCTCACGAATGTCGAGGCTATCTTCCGAGGTCATCCGCAACCCTCTTTATATGGCAGTTTATACATATCGTCAACCCCTGAGAGGCGAAAAACGGGCCCCGATGACTTACTGTGGTTGCATACAGTATCGGCCCTGATGAAGGGGAAGGCAAGGTTGCAACGACGGGATCTGGATAGAGTTGGTTTGGCCCTGTACGGACAGCGCCTCCTGCGGGTGCTCGTGTGCTTGCCAGCCTTCAGAGACGCCCGTGATCGTTTTTCTTCGTATTCGATGACGATCATTGCTCGAGCGACGGATTCGCTCTCGAGCGCGCCGTGCTTGTTGGCGAAGCGCATCCAAGAACCGAAAGATATCGCTAGCAAGTCAGCAAGTCGGTTGCTGAATCTTTGACGAAAGCGTGGGTGTTCGCAATCGGATCGCGCACAACTCATCAAACAGGAGCTGCGCCCAGCTCGAGCTCTCGCCCCAACTACAGCGAGGTACCCCCGGTCCATGGGCGTATCGACTCCTTCGAAGCGCTCGGGCCAACACTATCGAGGGGCATCGGGCGTTCCCTGATCGCCTATGGCTTACGCTTACGGCGAACGCGCACCCGATATGTCGGGCCAGGCGTTTCAGAGCGATTATTGGGTCCGCATAGATTTGCAAAGAATTGCAAACAAGTATTCAAGAATAGATAGCACTCGATGAGCGGCGTGCTCACATTTGAGCCTTAAGCCTGATTGCACACCGCCGTGATGCGCAGAATTCGCTGAAAAGAGCAGGTATGTACACAGCGCGATCGGCCACGACAATGCCCAGGCTGCGTGCACTCGGCTTGACGATCATCAAGCGTGGGAACAGACAAAAGCGACGTGCATCTCTCGGTTCCTTCCGGGGCCTTTCGGTCTCGACGCTCGTCGGGGCGCAAGGGTGGATTATATGTTGTATGAATCCAACGATTGTTGACAGACTCGCCGCGCCGTGTCAGAAATTTGCCCACGTTGCATACACACCGCCGTCCCATAACAACGCGGCGTAGACGCGACACCCTTTAACTCAGACAATTCTTTTTGGGAGTCTCATGGAAAACTCACAAGATGGGAGACCCTTCTTTAATGAAGCGCCTCCGCGGAACACCGTTCCCCGTTTCAGTCCCCAGCGCGTTCCCCGCACTTTGGTCGCGAAGGCGATTGGCGGGCCTTTGGGCAGTCTCAATCGCCGCGCCGTCCATGGTATTGCCGCCGGGTTGGCTGTTTCTCTGATCAGTGTTACCGCTATGGGGCAGCAGGCGCCCGCTTCTGCCAACGCCGCTACCCCGGAAATCGAGGAAGTGGTCATCACAGGCACCTTGATCAAGCGAGTCGACGCCGAAACCGCTGAAGCCATCACGATCCTCAAGGCGGACGCCCTCAAGGACCAGGGCATCACGAATCTTGAGCAGATGATGAACAGCCTGACCTCCGCCAACCCATCGGTCAACGTCGCCCAATCCGTAGGAACGTTTTCCGGCGGCGGTACTTACGCCGACTTGCGCGGCCTGGGCCGTAGCCGCACCCTGATTCTGCTCGATGGCCAACGGGTGGCCGTCAACGCCTTCGATGGCCAAGGGGTCGACCTGGATGGTATCCCGATCTCGGCCATCGACACTATCGAGGTGCTTCGCGAAGGCGCTTCGGCGTTGTACGGCTCGGATGCGATCGGGGGCGTGATCAACTTCAAAACCAAGAAGAATTACCAAGGGGCTGAAGTCGAGATCAATTTCGACCACCCGCAGGAAGCCGGCGGCGGCTCGGGCCAGGCGGATTTCACCTTCGGACACGGGGACCTGGTGAACGACGGCTATAACTTCATGGTTACGGCCAGTTACGCCAAGCAACAGGAGCTGCAGGCGACGCAGCGGGGTTTTTCTGCTTATGGTTTCGATCCCGCCCGCAATGCATTCGCCGCCACGAACTTTCCGGGCTCGTGGCCCGGGATCGTGCAGGATTCGGACGGGAACCTCTATCAGTCGGGCTATCCAACCTGCGCGGGTAATACGCAACTCACCACAGCGTTTGGCGACTGCTCATACCGGTATTCCGCCGCGACGGATCTGCTCCCGCAGACCCGTAAGATTTCCGGGATGGCCGAGTTCACCAAGGCGCTGCCGGCCAACAACCAGGTGCAGGTGCAGTACTTCTGGAGCCAGTCGTCAGCTACCGGGTACTCCGGTCCCATGTTCTATGATTTCGCGATGGATCCGACGAGCCCTTACTTCCCGACGGGTGCGGGGCTCATATGCGATGGCCAGGTGACGTGCGGCACCCCGCTGAATCTGAGCGGTGTCAATAGTACGACCGGCAACGCCCAATCGGTCAATGCGATCTGGACCGATCCCAACAACAGCCGCTACGGCCGCGACCTGAATGTCGAGCAGCGGATCCTGTTGACGTTCTCCGGCACCAACGCCGGTTGGGATTACTCCGCGGCCCTCAATTACAGCAAGAACCACAACGACAATTCGTGGACCGGGGGCATTCCCAATGAGGACGTACTTGCGCCCAATGGTGTTCTCAGTCCGCTGATCAACCCCTTCGGGCCCCAGAGCGCAGCCGGTCAGGCTTTGATCAATTCATCGTACATCAACGGCGTATACCAGCTCGGGCTGGATACACGGTGGAGCGTCGACCTCAATGCCAGCCACCCGTTGGGTGATGCGTTCGATGCGGGCACTCCCGCGACCGTGGCGTTTGGCGGCAATGCGAGCGGCGAAACCTTCAGGAACTGGACTACGCCCTACAACGACCTCACGAGCGCCGCAACCGGACTTTCGGACAGCAATGTGTCGGGCAGTCGCAAGATACAGGCGGCTTTCATCGAGTTGGACGTGCCGGTCATGAAGTCCCTCGATTTCGATGTATCCGATCGTCAGGACCGCTACAGCGATTTCGGTACGACCAACAACGCGAAGGTGAAGGTACGCTGGCAGCCGCTCGATATGCTGACCGTCAGGGGAAGCGCCTCCACCGGTTTCCGGGCGCCCACGCTCTTCAACCTGTACGCGCCGCCTTTCCTGTCAGCGGCGAGCGGCGGCACCATGGGAGACGGGAACCCGTATTGCCAGCCGGGCAGCTACACAGCGGAGTGGACTCAGCAGACTTGCGCTGCGCAGGGAATCGGGTTGTACGGTGGCAACACCAAGCTGAACGCCGAAACTTCGCAAAACTTCGATCTGGGTGTGGTCATCCAGCCGATCGAGAATCTGGGCATTACGCTGGACTACTACCGGATCCTCCTCAAGAACACCATCAGCCGCGTGCCAGCCTCGGCCGTTTACGGTGATCCCAACACCTTCTCGAACTATATCGTCACGGCTACGAGTGGCCAGTACGCCGGGACACTCCCTCCGACGATCGCACAGGCCTCGAACTGCACGCCTTACACGGCACCGACCTGTGGATATATCATTCGGCAGTACGCGAATACGGGCAGGATCACGACCGACGGGTTCGACTTGAGCGTCCAATACTCGCAGCACACGCCGATCGGCACGTTCCGCGAGGATCTGGAAGGGACGGCGGTCACGCAGTTCCTGGAGCAGCAATACGACGGCGGTCCGCTGCTCAACCTGGTGGGCAATCTGCGAATCGTGGATCTCAACCCGGCGTTCAGGTGGCAGCATAACGTGAGGGTCGACTGGACCAGCCCGAATAAGATGTGGGGTGCGGGACTCGGCGACCGCTTCTACTCGGGGTACGTGGATGAATTCCCCGATGGCAACGGCAATCTGCGCCACGTGGGCAGCTATTCACTCGTGGATGGTTACGTGAGCGTCAAGCCGATCGAAAAGCTGACCGTGTTGTTTGGCATCAAAAATCTGTTCAACACCAGCCCGCCGTATACCAACGCGTCGCAAGGCAACTTTGCGTCGGGATACAACACGCTCATTGCGGATCCGTTGTTGCGCAACTTCTATATCAATCTGAGGTACACCCTCTAAACTTCTGCAGGAATAAGTCGATTTGAAGCCCCGCCTCTCGCGGGGCTTTTTTTTGCGCCCGACAGAGCGCACCCACTGGGGAGGTGAAAGTCCTCTACACAGCTGGCATGCGCAAGTGTTAGCGGGGTACAGGATCACAAACCTATTGCGGCAGATTCGAGTTCGTATTCGGAAGCGGCTTCACGTTAGGCCCCACCTCGTCAGGTAGTCACGGAAGGTCGGATTAATCGGTCTGTCGGTGTAAATCGTCAGCGGCGTATCATTCACCACTGCTCCATAGACCTCAAGCCGGCGCTGGTAGGAGGAGCTGAGCTCGCTCTCCCCAGTCTTGACTTCCGCGAGCCCATCCTGGTTCACGCCAGCGCGCCCGCAGGGCCGCAGACGCGATTCGTCGTTCGTCATACCGGAACGGCTTCGCGCAATACTCGCTCCCGCGCACGATGCGGAAAATCTCCCGGCGGCCTCCTACAAGGCCGTTGGGTGTCTACCTCGAAAAATGCGGCGCGCTATCAGAGTGCCCCGCGAGTGTCGGTGCGCGCGCTGCGCGCGGCTCGCCTAGTCGATCTTCCGAATCGACCTCCCGCTTGGCAAAGACTACGACAACGGGTATGTCCTCTGACGCTGAGGCATTCTGCATCACGTCAGTAGCCTTCTGTGAATTCAAAGTTCCATCATCGCCCTGCCGGCAACTAACAAGAAGCACCAGCACTCCTAACGTCGAGGCAGTGAGTGAGCTCCGGCCTCGTGCTGTAGATTTACGTGCAATCATTTAAAGTCCTCCTCGAGCAACGTGCAGTCGCGCTCCTGCGGCGTCCTCGTGAACGCCTGACGATCCGCGGCTCAGCACGCATCGTAACCATAGCGATCGGCACGGAATAGACGTGTTCTTGTGAGGTTTTTCCGCTGTCGAGACTTAGGTCATTCGGACTGAGGCGGTACTGACAGTTTTCGAACGATTCACGATTTGTCTGGTCCAATCCGCGCAGCAACCTCGCCGAATTATTAACACCACAGTGTCTACTCGCGATGCTTCCGCCAACACATCATTCATGCGGAATTGTGGCGATACGCAAGTGCCGGGCTGCCGCTGAGAAGTACTCATCGCGTCGGACCAGGCTTCAGTCAATCGGAAAATCGGAGTGGTTGCACATGAGCATTGAGCCGAATTCGAATGAGCAGAATCAATCACCGCATGAACATGCCCGACTCCTCGCAGTAGTCAATGCGCCTGAGCCTCCCGGGCAACGGGATATCCTCAACAGGACATCGGCAGCAAACGCTGCTATCGACAGTATTGTGAAAGCCTACAATCAAGCGGGCAACGACTACGTCGCCTACGCCGATGGGAATCCGAGACGGCTGTTCAGTTTCGCCGGTCTGCACGCCTATGCAGACCGGCGCGTGTGGTCGATTCTAGAAGCGAAGCTGCATGATCTAAAGGCCGCCGGTGCAAGCTCGATCACGCTGCTCGATGCCGGATGCGGCCAGGCACTTGGCTGCGACGACTGGTTACACGCGCTCTGATGCTCGGATTCCGGAGGATCACGGCGCGGGGCTTCGATGTAGCTTCGGCTCAGATCGAAATAGCGCGGCGCCTGGCCCGCGATCTCACCTCAATGCCCGGCGTCGATCTCAGCTTCGACGTCTCCGATCTGGAAAGCCGCATGCCAGAATCCGATGCGTCAGTCGACATCGCGTTGTGCCTGTATAGCGTCTTGAGCCATCTCCGCGTCACCAGCCTCCGGGGCGTCGCCAGGGAGTTAGGACGTGTGACCAGAGGACATCTCGTTTCGACGGTACGCTCGATTGGCAGCACGCCCACGGTCTTCGTCGATTCGCTAGAGAAGGTACGGCATTTCAATCTCGATCATAGTCAAGACCGGTGCGATATCGAGTTCTCGGATGGGCGGCGCCTGTCGCTGCGCTTTCACCTCTTCACCGCGAGCGAGCTGAAATCCTGTTTGAGTGAATATTTCGACATGGAGGATCTTTGCGGGCTCGACCTCTTTCATACGAGATTTTCTCCGGACTGCCGCTGGAACCCCTCGTGCGATGAGCTGTCACGGCCAATTGAGGCGGACCTCGAGAAACTGGAGGAGATCTATATGAGACACAGCCAGTTCATGGATCGTGCTACTCATTTGCTCTTCGTAGGACGTGCGCATCGCCCGCGCGGGACGTGAACGTTACGGTAGCTGTGTGAGATCTGCGTGCAAGATTGAATTGCGCGAACTCCGCCCTCAGGTCAGATTCCGTGACGAAGCCGCCGTTCGCCAACAGTAACTTGCGAGCCCGCCGCCGGTGTCGGTGGCGACGGGCTCGCTTGTCGCGGTCAGCTGAGGTTGGCCGCCGGTAGCGCGCTTAGTCGTGGTCGTGATCGCCGTCGTGGTCGTGCGGTGCGCCGCGGTGCGGAGCACCTGGAGCCAGTGACAGGGTCTGCTGCAGAGCGGTGTACTGCGGCTTCGGGTTGAGGTTCACGTCGTAGAGGTCGGCGTCACCCTCACCCTTGAAGGTGCCTGGTATCCACGATTCCGCGTCGGCAAAGCCCCAGACGGTGAACGAGATGCACGCCTTCACAGCCAGGCACGATTGCAGCATCCCGATGTACCAATCCGCCCCCGCGGGGTTCGCCGTGTGGCTGGGGGTCGGGTCCGTCGGTGAGACGATCGGGGTTTGGTCGCTGTCCGTCGTCTCGACAAACGTGCGGACGTCCGCCTCGGTGATCGCGACCTTCAGGCCGAGGCTGGCATATGACTGCAGGTCCTGGGTCATGAGGATCGGGTTGAACCCGAACTGCAGGTCGAGGTGGCCTTGGTCTCCCACGCAGTCGATTGGCACTTTCTGGGCCAGCAGGTTCTTGACCATCGTGAAGGCGGCGTCGAACTTGGTGTTGCTGCCATCCTCACCGGCGATGTTGTAGTCATTGTAGCAGAGCAACACGTCCGGGTCGGCCGCGTGCGCCCAGCGGAACGCATCGGCGATGATGCCCGGCCCGAGGTGCGAGATCCAGAAGTCGTTCGGGTTGAGCTGCGACGGATTCGAGTCGGTGAACATCTCGTTGAGGACGTCCCACTGCCAGATCCTGCCGCGGTAGCGGCTCACCTCGGTGGTGATGTGCTGGTGCAGGAGATCGCGTAGTTGAGAGTTGCTGATCGTGCCGTTGGCGACGCCCTGCGTCAGCCAGTTCGGCAACTGGTTGTGCCACACCAGCGTGTGCCCTCGCACGAGCTCACGGTGCGCCTCGGCAAAGTTGACAAGGTTGTCGGCGCCGGTCCAGTTGAAGGTGCCCTGCTGCGGCTCCACCACCTGCCACTTCATCTCGTTTCCGGGGGTGAGGACCGAGAACTGGTCGGAGGTGATCTGCGACAGGGCTGGGTCGCTGAGATCGGACGGGATCGCCGCCGTGCCGATGTGCAGTTGGACATGCGCCCCCAGCGCACGCAGTGTGGACGGGGTGGTCGACGCCTCATCTGCGATCGTGGCACCCGCCAGGATCAAAACGCTGACCGCTCCAGCGGCCATCAAGCGAAAATTCATGATAAACCTCCATGAGTTGGTTATTTCCAACCAGTGAAGGCGAGGATGCTGGCCCCGGCTTACGCGTAGTCAGTCCCCGCCAATAAGCGCTAGGGAAAACTGCAGCGAGAATAGCTGCCTATGCGTCCGAGACCTGCGAGTCCATTGTCTGCCCCCCAGAAGAACGAATGGCCTGCGGAATGAAACATCTTGTCCCCTCCCCCTCTATCCGACGTTGCAACGTAGCAACGTGCGCACAGTAGAACCAAGATTGAAGATAGAGCGCAGCTGGCCGAGCAGCCTTAGCTGCCAAGCGATCGTCAACAACGTCACAGCTTGCGCTGTGGTCCGCTCGAACCAGCCGTTAATCGTTATTAAATGGCGTTGCCTCCCGCGGGGGTGCCAGTCGCGTTGCATGGCGCAACATCGACTTACCCATTGTCAAATACCCAGCTCAAGGACCGGTACTCATATGTGTCTAGGCGTGGCGCGATGCGACTACCGTTTTTATGGGAGCGCTACCATAACGATGGGTGAGAGTCTAGACACAGCAGCGGCGGAAAGTCAACACACTCGGCGGTCATCAGCACGCTCGAGGGCAACGTTCTGTCGATCGAGAATCGGCGCTTCGTCGGGAACGACGCAGTAGATGTTGTGCCCGATGACAGCGAACGCACCCAGCAGACACTCGCCGGCGCTGCTAGCCCAGGCGCGTCATGCGGCGCAACGATGCCAGCTCAGATACGAAGATTTAAAGCAAAGAGCGTTGTCGCATCAGAGGCTTGTTGACGTCTGGCTGTTGACATGCGGACGTAGTCCCACGAGACACTCAATCCTCGGTGTTTTCAGGCTACGTGGCGGCCCGATCTAGAATCCCGTCAGAGATCGGCGGACATTTCCGAGCCCAGGCCAATTTCTGTGTGCGGTCGAGTTTCTTCAATGCCGCTTCCGCCTTGAGTGCCTCGGACTTGCTGGCGAAGGCCTGTGCACCAAGCACGCGAACTGGAGGGTTGGAGCGCGTGAATTTCGCCCCTTTGCCGCTGCTGTGAGCGACGAAGCGGGCTGCGACGTCGGTCGCGATGCCGGCGTACGTCCGGCCATCGCGGCACACAAGCAGATAGAGCCACCAGCACTGGGTCATGCGGATAGGTTACCTGATGCTGCCCCTACATGCAGGTGCATGCCGGCCGCTATCAACTCGCGAACCTTGGCGCGTTCGGCACCTGCATTTACACGGAACTTTAGCGTCGCCCATGCAATCAAACTGCTCGCATGGACGTGCATAACAGGCCCAGCTATCTACAATCGGCCGTACTTCTCGTAGTTTTTCTCTTG
>JAQGOE010000111.1 GCA_028293725.1 Gammaproteobacteria bacterium
GACGGTGGCTACGACGACGCGTATAGCGCCGACCTCAAGTTCGAGTCCGGCGGGCTCTACCTGGTCGCGGCTTACGAGATGCACAAGCGCGTAAACCGCAGCAGCGATGGCATCGGCTCCAACAACCCGCTCTACGACTACTGGTTGAACGAGGGGCCGACCGGGCCCGACTCCAAATATCTCGATTGGGCCAGCTACCAGGCGTTTGCCAGCGAGTATCCAGGAGCGGCGGCGGTCAGCACCCCCGAATACGCCATACCCTACGATATTGGCGATGAGTGGGCGATGAAGTTCGGCGGTCAGTACACGTTCAGTTTCGGCCTGACCATCTCCTATCTTTGGGAGGAGATGCACCGTAACGTCCCGCAGGTCATGCAATTCCAGAATGAGCGCCAGCGGACCGGCGACTGGCTGGCGCTCCAGCAGGAGTTCAACGGCGGCCGCGATGTCGTCGCGATCGGCTGGGCGCATGCTGGCGCCTCTCCCGGCGATCCGGGTGGAGAGCACAACTTCAATCCCGGCGGTATCGGCAACAATCAGGCCAACATGTACACCATGCAGTATTGGCACAAGCTCGATAAACAGCTGACGCTGTATTTCGATGTGGCCGATACGTCGAACGACGGCAACGGGCACTACGACATCGGCGCCGGTGGCCACGGAATCAAGACCGACTGTCACGATGCCACGCACTATACGTTCGTCGACTACAGTAGCGCGGGTCCGACCACCTGGGGCGGGTGCCACGAGCTGGGCATTTCGACGGGGCTCAATTTCAAGTTCTAAAGCGACGGCCGGGGTTTTGCGGAGGTATGCTGACGGCATGAGCCTTCCGGAGGTGAGTATCTTGTCTCCCGTTATGAGTCGAATCTCGTCCTGGGTGCTGGCGGTTGCGGTGTTGGGCGCAGCCGTCGGCTGTTCGATGGGGCCTCGTAAGAGCGACGCTGAGCGACAGGCCGACAAGGAGACGGCGGATCGAGTGCAGGCCGCGCTGTCCGCCGATCAGGAGCTTTATGCGCGGCACATCAATGTGCACGCCAACAGTGGGGTCGTGCGCCTGAGTGGCTATGTCTGGACGCAACCTGATTTGCTCGAGGCGCAGCGCATCGCCGAATCAGTTCAGGGAGTGACCCGGGTTGTCGATGACCTCGAGCTGGAACGCGGTGGTATCGACAACTCGCCCGTCAGTCGCTGATCCAGGATGGACTATTCGTGAAGATTGCGATCATAGGTGTCGGCGCGATCGGGGGTTATGTTGGCACCCGGCTCGCGCTCGCGGGCGAGGACGTGACGTTCATCGCCCGGGGCGCGAACCTCGAAGCGCTGCAAACCCAGGGCATCCGGCTCATCCTGGCTGACGGCTCCGAGGAAGCCGTGCCCCGAGTGAAGGCGACCGCTGACTACGCCGCGGCGGGCCCCCAGGATCTGGTGATCCTCGGCATGAAGGCGCATCAGGTCGCGGCAGTCGCGGCCGACGTCCCGAAGCTATTCGGCCCCAACACCGTCGTCGTGCCGATGCAGAATGGAATTCCCTACTGGTATTTCCACGCGCACGGCGGGCCGCTCGAGGGAACCCGGTTGCTGAGCGTAGATCCGGACGGGACGCTCGAAAAGCACATTTCCTTCGAGCGGGTGATTGGCTGCATCGTGTATCCCGCGGCGGAGCTCGTCGCCCCTGGCGTGATCAGACATGTCGAAGGTACGAGATTCCCGGTCGGTGAGCCGAATGGCACGCACAGCGAGCGGGTCCGCCGCGTCGCCGAGTGCTTCACGGCAGCCGGGCTGAAGTCCCCGGTCCTTGACGATATTCGCGGCGAGATCTGGCTGAAGCTGTGGGGCAACATAACATTCAATCCCATCAGCGCCCTGTCCAGGGCAACGCTCGCCGGAATCTGCCAGTATCCCCCCAGCCGCGCGCTCGCGGCCGATATCATGGCCGAGGCACAGAACGTCGCGCATAAGCTCGGTATCACGTTCCGCGTCTCGATGGAGAAGCGCATTGCCGGCGCGGAGAAGGTTGGGCACCACAAGACGTCCATGTTGATGGATGTCGAGGCGGGACGCCCGCTCGAAATCGACGCTCTGCTGGGAGCTGTCATCGAGTTGGCGCGGCTTACCGACACGCCGACTCCCTACCTCAACACGGTCTATACCCTGACCCGGCTTCTTCAGAAAAGCCAGGAAGAAAACCGACCGTCCTAGGCGGCCTGGGTCTCGGCTTTAGAAGCATGCGCGCGCCAATAACCCTGCGCGGCAGCGGCACCGCTGCCGGGCTCGATCCTTATGCCACAATCGAGCATTGCCATTTCGGCGCCGCAGATCGCCCCGAGGAGCATGAGCTCATTGAGGTCGCCCAGGTGACCGATGCGGAACAGCTTGCCCGCGACTTTGGAAAGTCCCGCGCCAAGGGATAGGTTGTAGCGTGTGAAGGCGCGATCGATGACGGCAGCAGCGTCCTTACCTTCCGGAACCATTACTGCTGATACGGTATCCGAGTACCAGTTGGGGGCCACGGCGCAGAGCCGAAGTTTCCAACCCTCGAGCACCGCGGCGCGCACGCCGCCGGCCAGATAGCTGTGGCGCCGCAGGATGTTATCCAAACCTTCCTCCGCGATCATCTGCAACGATTCGCGTAACCCGTATAACAGTGGCAGGGGTGGAGTGTAGGGAAAGTAACCTGACGCGTTGGCCTGCACCATGTCTCGATAATCGAAGTAGCAGCGCCGCGAAGTCGCACTTCGGGCCGCTTCGAGCGCTCTGGGACTGACGCAAGTTACTCCGAGGCCGGCGGGCAGCATCAGGCCTTTCTGTGAGCCACTGATGCAGACATCCACCGCCCAATCGTCCATGCGGAAGTCGATGCTGCCGAGCGCGCTGACGGAGTCGACAAACAGCAGGGCGGGATGATTGACGCTATCCATTGCCCGGCGGATGGCGGCGACGTCGCTCGTCACGCCCGTCGCCGTCTCGTTCTGGCAAACCAACACCGCGCGGATCGCGTGTCGCTCGTCGGCGCGCAGCGAGGCGAGATAGCGCGCGACGGGAGCGCCTTCGCCCCAGGGGGTTTCCAGGATTTCCGCGTCGAATCCAAGCCGCTGGCACATGTCGACCCATAGGTGACTGAACTGGCCGAAGCGGGCGATCAAAACCTTGTCCCCCGGGCTCAGGCAGTTGGTGAGTGCGGCCTCCCAGCAACCGGTGCCGGAGGAGGGGAACAGCAGTGGAGTGCCGGAAGCCGTCTTGAACACAGCCTTAAGGCCGTTCAGGCAGGCGCGGGTCAACTGCGGAAAGCTTGGGGAACGGTGGTCTTCCATCGCAACGTGCATTGCGCGCAATACACGATCGGGAACGTTGGAAGGTCCGGGAACGAAGAGAAAGTTACGCCCTGCCATAAAGACGCTCCTGAACAGGTGTGAACCCCATTTTATAGCTCCTGGCTTTCAGATATATTATATATTACCTCTATCACATTTGAGCGGTTGAGGTCCATTCACAGCGCCGTACTAGCGTATAACTCGCGGAAAAGGTGCCCGATGACCACCGCTTACATTACCCACGCCGACTGTCTGCTTCATGAGATGGGTCCGGATCATCCGGAGCGTCCCGCGCGCCTGAGTGCCATCCACGAGCAGATGCAGTCATCGGGACTGATGCGCAGCCTGAGCTGTCTGGAGGCGCCGCTGGCGCACGTGGATGACCTGAAGCGAGTGCACGCCTCTGACTATGTCGATTTAATCTTCGAGCACGCGCCGGCCGAAGGTTATGTTCAGCTCGACCCCGACACTATGATGAATCCCTACACTCTTGCGGCGGCACGGCGTGCGGCCGGCGCCGGCGTGCTGGCGGTCGAAGAGGTGATGGCCGGCCGGGCCGCCAATGCGTTCTGCGCGGTACGCCCCTGCGGCCATCACTCAACTCGCAGCCGGCCGATGGGCTTCTGCATATTTAACAACATCGGAGTTGCTGCTGCCCATGCGCTGGAGAAGATGGGCCTCGAGCGCGTTGCGATCATCGACTTCGATGTCCACCACGGCAACGGCACCGAGGACATGTTCAGCGAGCCGCGCTGGCGGGAGCGCGTGTTGATGGCTGGCTTCTTCCAGCACCCCTTCTATCCCAACAGCGGTACGCGCAACCCGGCGCCCAACATGGTGAACGTGCCGCTTGCCGCGGGGAGCGGCGGCAGCGCGGTGCGCAAGCTTGCGCAGGAGAAATGGTTTCCGGCCCTGGAGGAGTTCGAGCCGCAAATGCTGTTGATCTCGGCAGGCTTCGACGCGCATCGGGACGACTTGCTGGGCGGCCTGGCGCTGGTTGAGGCCGATTACGAATGGATGACCCGCGAGCTGATGGCATTGGCCGCCCGCCATTCACAGGGACGCATCGTGTCGATGCTGGAAGGCGGCTACGAGCTGTCCGCTCTGGGCGCCAGCGCCGTGGCGCACGTCAGGACTCTTGCCGCAGGCTGATCGTTCGACCGATTCAGACAGTCAACACGATCTTCCCGATGTGGCTCGATGCTTCCATCATCCGGTGAGCCTCGGCAGCTTCAGCCAGTGGAAACGTCGCGTGAATGATGGGTCGAACGCGACGCGCGGCGAGCAGCGGCCACACATTTAAACGTACGCCCTCGGCAACCGCTGCCTTTTGCGCCAGCGTTCGAGCTCGCAAGGTAGATCCTGTGAGCGTCAGGCGCTTGAGCATGAGTACGTTCGCTTTGATCTCGGCGCGCGAGCCACCTTGCAGCGAGATGATGACAACACGGCCATCGACAGCTGCGGCATCGAGGTTCCGTTGCACGTAGGTGCCGGCGATGATATCGAGGATGACATCCGCGCCCCTTCCGTCCGTCGCGAGTTTAATAACCTGCACGAAGTCTTCGGTACGGTAGTCGATACCACGGACAGCACCGAGTTCCTCGCATGCGCGAGCCTTAGCATGTGTGCCGGCCGTCGCGAACACGCGTGCACCCCAGACCGTGGCAAGTTGGATCGCAGTTGTTCCGATGCCGCTCGTTCCGCCATGGATGAGGACGGTATCGCCTGCCTTGCAACCGCCGCGCTCGAACAGGTTCGTCCATACCGTGAAGAAGGTTTCCGGGAGAGCGGCGGCTTCCACCATGCTCAGCCCAGATGGAATCGGCAGGCATAGCGGCGCGGCGGCGATCGCGTATTCGGCATAGCCGCCGCCGGAGAGCAAGGCCGTGACCTCGTCCCCGGGGGAGAGGCCCGTGACCTCCGGCCCAATGGCGGCAATGACACCGGCGACTTCCATCCCCGGCAGATCGGAGGCTCCGGGTGGCGGCGGGTAATGCCCCTGGCGCTGGACAATGTCAGGTCGATTGATGCCCGCCGCGGCGACACGAATCAGTACTTCGCCACTTGCGGGCTCCGGGACCGGTCGGGTTGCAAGTCGCAACTGTTCCGGTCCGCCCGGCGCGGCAATTTCGATCACCTGCATTCGTGTGTCGCCTACCACTCGCGTAATCCTTTCCGCTCCGGTCGCGGCAGCGGGCTCAAGGCAACTCGTCGTATTGGGGCAAGGTGTCTGTGATTTCGAACCACGGCGCCTTGGACCCCACATAGATGTGATGATCGGGAAGCCGGCTCGGGGTACCCCCCAGCACGCCCAGGGCAACGTGCATGTACTGTCTGTTGCGAACCGCGGCGAACAGGAACGCATGGCATTTGGCACAGCGAGCACCGTAACCGTCGGAGCATTCGCCCTCGAGCAACAGGTGCTCGCGTCCGGTGTGGACTTCCACCTTGTCCAGGCTGACTCCGGCGATGGCCGCGAAGGCCGAGCCGGTGCGGACCCTGCAGCGCGAGCAATGGCAGTAGAAGGCGTATTCGAAGGTGTTCTCGACGGCGAAGCGCACTTCGCCGCAGGAGCATTGGCCTTGTAAGGTTCCGAGATCTTCCTCCTTCTCGGTCGTCTCGGACGGATCCGGCGTATCGGTGATCACCGAGCCGTTCGATCTGAAGAAGTTGGGTCGCGCGCTGGCCAGGCCGCGCAGATCCATTCCGCCGAGAATGTTGGGTATCTGCGGGCGCGTCTCGGGGGCGGGGGCGCTTGGGCTGTATCGGCCCCCAGGCGCCGTGGAGGTTACATAGTCGCGCAGGTTGACGACGTCGCTGAAGTTATTCTCGTCGACCTGGATTCGGCCCCACGCGAGTGAGGCGGAGTCGTTTCTCGCGTTCTGTCTGAGATCGATGGAGGTGAGCGCGCTCGCCAGTTGGTTGGCTGCCGGTTCGGAATTCGCGGCGGCGAACGCCTTTTGCAGGTCGGCGAAGTCCTGCGGAGTGAGCCCGTCGGTGCCTGCTGTGAAAACCAGCTTGCCGTTGAATACGGAAAAGCCCCAGTCCTTGGCCTGGAGTGGCGCGGGCAACCGGGATACGGCGTCGTAGTAGGCTGACTTCAGCGTGGCTGAGGCATTTCCGAGACTGTTGGTAAGTTGTTCCGCCGATTTCTCGTCGCCCGCATGGGCGGCGAGGGCGTTTACGAGATGAATATAGGCACCCACGCCGCTCTGCGAGAGGAGGCTGGGTGACGCGGGCGCGCCCGAGCCGTAGTAAACGTCGGCGGAAACGGTGATCGTCGGCGAGCGCGGGGCGATGCCTGCGGGTGCAAGAGAGAAAGAGGTGGTGTTGGCCGGCCCGCCGGCGGTCAGAGCCTCCGTAACGGTCGTGACCCCAGGGGTCGCCGAGGCGCCGGTCTGGAGCCCAGTGGCCGTCAGAGTTCCCGCAACACCCGGTGTCCCCGGGACGATCAGTCCTCCGGGACCCGTCGCACTGCCTGAAACAGTCAGGCTTACCGAAGTCCCCGGCCCCGTCGTCGGGGTTCCTGGAATCGTCAAAACCGGCGAAGATGCGCCTCCCGTCAAGCCCGCCGCGCCCGCACCGGCGACCCCGATCCCTGCCGGCCCAGGCTGTGCCTTGGCCGTGCCGTCAGCCGCGACCTGGGCAATCGTGGCTGTCTCAATTGATTGGTTCAGCGCGCTAAGCAGGCCACCTACATCCATCGGGCACTCCCAATATAAATAGCCCCGTCAGACAACGGCCCCCAAACCCACCTCTTGAGGGCACCGCTACTTTACAGGGTCCGTAATGGTACCCCCGGTTCACGGATTCCACGTAGTGCACCGGCTCCGGTTTTTCCCACTGGGCCGAGCCAGCCCATCTACGCGCCACCAAGCCGCTCCGCCAGAAACGCGCCGATCGCATCCAGCGCGCGGTCCGCCGCGGCCAACTGCCCAACACTGGAGGGAAACACATGAGGCAACCCCTCCCATATATCGACGCGCGCGTCGACACCCGCGGCCACGGCTCGCTCGACGTACCGCAACGAGTCGTCCAGGAGGAGCTCGTCATCTCCAACATGAACGCGGATCGGCGGCAGACCGGCCAGGTCGCCGTAAAGCGGCGAGGCCAGAGGGTCCTTGGGATCGTGATGGCCCAGGTATAGCGGCACCAAGCTGACCGCTTGTGCCCGAGTGAAGTAGGGGTCCGCCGCCGCCCGCGTCTCCCAGCTGCGGCCACTGAGTGCCAGATCGGTCAGCGGTGATAACACCATGACTGCCCTCGGACTCACGCCCCCTGAATTCTCAGGTGTCGCGAGGAGCGACAACAACGCAAGCGACAGTCCGCCGCCCGCCGAATCTCCGGCAATGGCGATCCGGCGGATGCCTCGCCCGATCAGGCCGCGATAGCAGGCCTGGGCATCGAGCAGGCCGGCCGGGAAGGGATGCTCGGGAGCCAGGCGGTAGTCGGGGACAAACACCTCGGCTCCGGTCCGGGCGGCGATGTGTCCCGCAAAATGTCGATAGGCCTTGGCCGATCCGAACACGTACCAGCCACCGTGGAGATACAGGATCGTGCCCGCGGACTGTTTGTTGGTCGGACGGCACCACCAACCCGGCACGCCGCCTATCGTGTCCGTTTCGTACGCCACATCGTTGGGTGCCGCGACGTGTCCCATGATCTCGTCGAATGGCTGCCGGGCGGCTATGTCCCGAAGGAGCCCTTTTTGCGGCTCAGCGAACGCTCGGGTCGCGGCGATTGCAGCCCGGTCCTCGGGGCTGATCGCGTGGGTGACCGACCACGATCCCGCGGGGGCCGTTTTCTCGGGGATCTGCATGTTCGTGCTCCTGGATCGGTGGAGGCGATCGAATGATTGATTTTACGTGACGTAGTGTAATGATAAATGGGCGGCTGTCAATTGTCTTTACACGGCGTTCAGTTAATATTTTGCGATGCCAAGAACTGCACCGAGGCCTGCGCGACGCGGGCGCCCCCCCAGCGAAGCGGCGGAGTCGCACGCTGCCATCCTGGATGCGGTCTATGAGCTGCTCCAGGAAGGGTCCGTCCGTAACCTGACAATGGAAGCGGTGGCGAAGCGGGCCAAGGTGGGGAGGCCGACGCTCTATAAGTGGTGGCCTTCAAAGTCCGCGCTGGTCTTTGCAATGTTCCACGAGCGGATCGCAGCCTACGCGGAGAAGTCGCTTACGGGAACGGCTGAGGAAATCATCCGCGCGAAGGTGCGCGGACTCATCCGTGAGCTCAACGGGTTGTTCGGCAAAGTGATGGCCGATCTGATCGCCGAGGGCCAGAGCGAGCCGGCGATCCTGCGGGACCTTTACGAGCAACACGTGAGCCTGCGACGGGCTGCCACTATCGCCGACGTGGAGCGGGGCAAGGCCGGCGGTGAGTTTGCGGCCGACACCGATCCCGAATTGCTCATCGATGCCATCTTCAGCCCGATCTTTTTCCGGTTGCTGTTGCGCTATGCGCCGCTGACGCAGCGGTATGGTGATGAATTGGTCGACCAAGTACTTCGCGGCGTGCGATTGCAGTTTCTGCAACGCTGACACTCTATTTCGCAGAGTACTTGACAGCATACGGAATGCACCGTTAGCTTTATCTCGTGGGCAACCCGAGAGGCTCGGCATGCAATCTGTCAATGCGGTCCGGATCGATTCTCACGCGGCGGCCACGCTGCGTTACATCCGAGCGTCCATGGATGCCGCTACATTCGTCGCGGTGCCGGGTTCCGCCGGTATAGCGATGGGAAGCGTCGGTCTGCTGGCGATGGTGCTCTCGTCTACCCGAGGCCTGCATGAATACTGGCTCCCGGTCTGGCTAGTTGCCGCCGCTTTGGGTGGTGGTGTCGGTACCGTGCTGATGATGCGGCCGGCCTCGCTGCGCGGACTGTCGTTGTACGGCACGCCGCTGCGGAAGTTTGCGCTGGGGCTGTTCCCGGCGCTGTTCGGGGGAGCCGTCATGACGGCGGTGCATTGGAGCAACGGCAACCTGCACGCCATTCCCGGGACTTGGTTGCTGCTCTACGGCTGCGCGCTGATTTCCGCGAGCGTGGCCGCAACCCGGATGATTGCGTTCATGGGCGCGGCCTTCGCCGTGCTCGGTCTGCTCACGTTGGTGGCTCCCGACCGGCTGCAGATTCTGCTGCTGGGCGCCGGATTCGGCGGGCTCCACGTGCTCTTCGGTTTTTTAATCGGACGGAAAGGTCATGAACGCTAAGACCAGGCCCGCGGCGGCGGCCGAAACAGCGACACGCAAACGGCCGAAGCTGGCTTCCGTCCCGGGGTCGGCCCACGAGAATGATGACGCCACGTTCGACCGGTTGGTGTACGAGCGGGTGCGCCTGGGGATCATGAGTGCCCTGGCGGTACGGGAAGAGTTGACCTTCAGCGAGTTGAAAGCGTTGTTCGATGTCAGTGACGGCAACCTGAGCGCGCACGCCCGCAAGCTCGAGGAAGCAAAGTACCTCACGTGCACGAAGTCTTTCGCGGACCGTCGTCCGAAGTCGGTTTACCGCCTCACGCCGCGCGGACGCGATGCGTTGAACAGGTACCTCGATCACGTGGAAGCCGTCATCAAGGCCACGCGCGGCACTTAGAATTTTCCCAATCCCGATGTTCGTGTTGTGACTCAATAACTCTGCACTACAGAGTACTCTAAAATGCATGTTGCAGTGATCATGGACGGCAATGGCCGTTGGGCGGCGCGGCGCCATCTGCCGCGCACCGCCGGACATCGCGCCGGGGCGAAATCGGTCGATGCCGTCGTCGCGGCCGCGGCCCGGCAGGGCGTCGACACTCTGACTCTGTATGCGTTCTCCGCTGATAACTGGAATCGGCCCAGTGCCGAGGTGAGCGCCCTGTTCGCGCTGCTGCGGCGCCATCTGTTGACCCAGACACAGCGATGCCTCGAGCGGTCCATACGGATCAACGTCATCGGCCGCCGCGATCGGCTCGACGCCGGCTTACGCCTCTCCATTGAGCGTAGCGAGCGGGCCACCGCGCATTGCACGGGGATGCATTTGCGGATCGCCATCGATTATTCCGCACAATACAGTCTCCTCGAGACTTGTCGGCGACTGCAACTGGACGCCGCTGTCGACAAGTCGCGCTTTGTTGAATGTCTGGCCGCGGTGGATCACGCCGTCACGCCGGCGCCGACGGTCGATCTCCTGATTCGCACGGGTGGCGAGAAGCGCCTGAGCGATTTCCTGTTGTGGGAGTGCGCCTACGCCGAGCTCCACTTTGTCGAGGCCCTGTGGCCGGATTTCGACGAGCTGGCCTTCGAGCAGGCGCTGGCGGAGTACGCACGCCGGGATCGGCGGTTTGGGCGAATTGCCACGGCGTCATGACCTCGTGGCCGCGGCTCAGCGGCTCAAATCTGATCCCTGAGAGTCAGCGTTGCGTGCCTGCCCTCAGCGGCCCGTTGCAGCTCGACTTCGACACGCGTTCCCGGCGGCCGTGAACGGAGTAGTACGCGCGCGTCCGAGAGTCCGTCGAAGCGGGGAGTGGCGCCGTCGAGCCGCGTGATGATGTCGCCCACCTGGATTCCCGCCTGCGCCGCCGGTCCGTTCGCGGCGACATCCGTGACTACATAGCCTTTTGGCCCGGAGTTGATCCACATGCCGGCCCGGTCGAACCGGCCGGCGTCGACGGGCGGAGGTGTGATCGGACGCAGGTACATCATCTGGTGCGCGTAGTCGAACGTTACGACAAAGCGCTTGAGGAAGCCGCTACCGATGTTGCCTTCATAGTTTGGATCGCTGATCGAGCCGCCTTTGTCTTCCGACAGGCCAACCACCACGTTATCGGCCCGCACGGCTCCCAATGTGAGTGAAGGCATTCGTACCACGTAGGAGCGCGATGGACCGCCTACTCCCCAACCGGTTACTGCGCTGACGCCCTTGGAGAATCGCGCGCGCAACTCATGGGCCTCCGTGAAAGGACTCGTGATGTCAACTTCCGCGCGCGAGCCGGTGTCTATGTCGAAGCGCGCCGGCAGATCGCCGATAGAGCCGCGCACCATGGGCAGGTGATCGTAAAACACGAACGGTATGGCAGTACCCGCTCCCGCCGCATCGAACCGTGTTGGATCCGTGATGGTCAGCAGCTGGCGGCCATAGTCGATCTGCACCGCGAAGCGCCGGAACAGCTCGAAGCCGAACATGCCATCCACGCGGATTCCCTCGATGGCGGGGGCATAGATCGGCGCGGTGAAGCCGAGCTGATCGCGCAGGCGCGCAGCACCCAGGGCGAACTCCTTCACTCGCGTAAAACCGGCCGACTCTGTCTTCTCTCCGGCGCCCGCCATTGCCGTGGCACCGACGATCTTCAGTCCCAGTTCCGAAACCAACTCCGGGGCTATCAGGGCGTGCCCCCCGGTGTCGACTATGAACGTGTAGGGCCCCTTGCCATTGACTGTGGCTGCGACATATATGTGATTGTTGAGCAGGCGGAACGGCACCGTCGCACTGGCTGCGCCAGCGTCGATAGTGGCGCCGGTAGGCGGCGCCGTCGGGCGTGAGTAGGCTGTGAGCGGGCGAGCGGCGCCCAGCGAGAACCGGGTGAGGCGCAGATATTCGTAGCTGGCTTTGCCCGAGCCGTTGTCGATGGTGACTTCGTGAGCGAGCATCAGGCCGTTTTCACGACGGTAGTCGGCAAACAGGATGCGCTTATGAAAGAACTGCTGATCCTCGGTGATGCGTGCAAGCAGGTGGGTGTTCGAGTCGAACCCGGCGCCGAAGGGTTTGCCCCGCTTCGGCGTGATCGTGAGTTGGTCTAGAGTTTGGCCGTCGACGCTCTCTTGCCCGGCATAGGCGACCGTTGCTCCCGCGTAGTCCGGCCGCCACGCGAGATTCGCGAACCGGTAGGCCTCATTGATGGCCACCGCGATCCGATCGCCACCTTCCTGGGCAGTGTTTGCGCCCGAGGTGTCCCGCATCCATGGAGTATTCCCATCAAACCCGTGAGCCTCGCTCACGATGTCTGCTTGAACCACCTCTACGAAGGCGCCGGTGCCGAGGTCGACGATATCGGTTCGTGTACCCGTGAGTCCGCTGCCCGAATAGCTGTAGTCGAACTCGGCGCCGCCGTTCGCCGGTACCTGGCCGACAGCCGCATGATTGGCCGCCAGAATGGCTGCGACGGCGGGTGGGGCGGGTGACGCGAGACCCGGGGTCGTCATCAGCGCGCCACCGGCCATGGCGATTGCACTTACGTAGGTCAGACACGGTCTCATTGAGAATCCCCTTCTCTTGGTCGAATGTGGCGCGAAGTCTCCCGTCATCCCCTGGCTGCTGCAAGGCTCGGCCCCATTCCCCACGACGAGGCGTCCTTTACCTGCGATCGGACGACCGTCATGATGCGGGTGTGGCACCGCTACCTCCACTGCGATCCAAGCTCCTCTTGCTCGCCGCCGTCGGTGTCGTGCCGGGCTTGGTTCTGTCCCTGGTGCTCGGCTACTTTCTCATCGAGCACGAGAAAGAAACCTTCCGTCAGGCCGCGCTCGCACGCAATCGCACGTTTCTGACCGCTGTCGATGCCCAGATGCTGGGCTACCTCGGCACGTTACGTGCACTGGCGGCTTCCGCGGACCTCGATACGGGCGACTTGCAGGGCTTCGACGAGGGGTAACTATGAAGCGCGTTGTGTTGTTGAGCTGTTGGCTGATCGCTGCGATGTCGGGGGCTGCGCAGGCCAGGGAGTGCAAAGGCGTTGCTTTTCCCGACCACCTGCAGGTAAGTGGCAACGACCTGACCCTGAACGGGCTGGGGATGCGCAAGGCAACGTTCCTCAAGGTGAACGTCTATGTGGGCGCCCTGTATGTAGCTCACCCCGGGGCGGACCCGCTTCCCCTCATCGATCCCGGCACGCCGGCCCAACTCATTCTCCACTTCGTGCGCAACGTGGGTGTCGGCGATCTGCGCAATGCCTGGCAGGAGGGATTTGAAAAAGTAGCCAAGGACGGGCTGCCCGCGCTGAGCGCGCGGATTGCAACGCTAAATGGGTGGATGTCGAACATGGAAACCGGCCAGCGCCTCACCTTCACCCGTCGGCCGGGTACGGGAATCCAGGTCGATGTGAACGGAGTCGTGAAGGGCACAATTCCGGGCGATGATTTCGCGCGGGCGCTCATGTCCATCTGGCTCGGCCCGACCCCGCCGAATCCCGAATTGAAGAGCGGCCTGTTGGGTGGCCCCTGCGGCTGAGCGCGCCGCTATGAATCGCCCAACAGCGTGATGGCCATCTCTATCGACTGAGCCTCGCCGGGAGCCACACTGAACACGCCCGGCTTCGCCGTGAAGTCGCCGGAAAATCCCACCGGGTCCGCAATGCCACGCCACGGCTCGATGCAGATGAAGCCGGCCCCCGGCTTGGTCCAGATTCCGAGATAGGTCGCGTTGGGATAGCTCACCTGGATGCGCGGACCTTCTGCGGCGCCGTAGGTGACGGAACGGCTGTGGAATTCGTTGAAAATGACCACGTCATCCGCGAAGAGTGCATCGTCCAGCCCGAGGCGCCTGTTGGAAATCGGCGTTGGATGGCGCTCCTGGGTCAGCAGTCCATGGGAGTCGAGCCTCCGGATCGGAGCGGGCTCATTACTCGCGAACTCGATGAGGTGCGCCGACCGCGGCTGCCCGTAAGGCAGCGGCCAACGAAAACCGGGATGGTAGCCAACGCTTGCGGGCATGTTTTCTGTGCCCTTGTTACGCACAGACGTCGTTACCGTGAGCGTCGTGCCGCTCACCGCGAAGTGAACATCGAGCTCGAAATGAAAGGGATATACCTGAAGAGTGGCGTCATCGGCCGTCAGTCTGAAGGTAGCGCTGGTCGCCCCCGCTGTTACGACTTCGAACATCTTGCCGCGTGCGAACCCGTGTCTCGAGAGGCGATAGGTCTTCGCCCCGAGTCGATAATTTCCGCCCGCAACCTCGCCTATGGTGGGGAACAGGATCGGCGCGCGGCCGGCCCAGACCGCCGGATCTCCGTCCCATAGCAGATCGCGGCCACTGCGGTCCCTAAAAACAGAAAGTTGCGCGCCGAGGGGATTGACCTCGACGTGGAGCTCCGCAGAGCTCAAGGGGACCCACGGTTTCTGCTGGTCTGCCATGACGCTTGGCTCTCCGGATGGCGTTTCTCGAGCCGTCATCATTGCAGGGATTACGCGACCCGACCACTCAGGTTTTACGCGGCCCGTTCTTGCCGGCCTTGCCCCTGGCCAGCGAAGAGCGCAGCTCCGCATATCCGGGTGCAACCATCGGGTAATCATCGGGCAGGTGCCAGCGGGCGCGATACTGCTCCGGTGTCAGGGAGTACTTGCGCCGCAGATAGCGTTTCAGGGTCTTGAGATGTCTGCCGTCGTCGAGACAGACGATGTAGTCGCGGGTGACGGACTTGTCGACCGGCACCGCGGGCGCTTTGTGCGGCCGTGAGCAGCAGCGCTCCGGGGTCAGTCCCGACAGCGCGGCATGGGTCGCCTGGATCAGGGCCGGCAACTCGGCGGCCGCGATCGTATTATGGGAGGCAAAACAGGCAACCACCAGAACAGTCAGCTCAATGAGATCGCGGGTTGTCTCCATGCTTGCCTCTCGCCGGCACGCGAACGACTATAAAGTCTGCCCTGGCAGCGACCATCCCCCCGATGGGGGACCGCGGGGAACGAGCTTGGTTGGGAAAACCTGGCGAAGACGCAATCATTACCAATAAAACACCGGAGTTTCACGAAACTAAACGCGGATTTTCCTAACGTGCGCCCAGCAACACGGAACACAACACATGATGGACTCGTGGGCGCTCGATGAAAACAGGGCTGCGGGGAGGGTGGGGCGCGTCGCGCAACTCGCCCACGTTGCCAGGAATCTGACGGACCGTAGCCCGTACAATGTTCGTATGGCGATGGCTCGGGCCTGGAGCAGGCTCCTTGCGCTGGACGTACAGGATGCGCTGGCGTCTGTGTGTGCAGTCGAGCCGTGCCTGCGCGGGCTCGACGCAGAAACCGCGACCTGCTTGCGAGCCGAGATCGGCGCATTCCGCGCGGTTGGTTTCGCTCTGCGCGATGATTGCATTGCGGCTCTGCCCCTGGCGCTCGCGTGCATGGAAGGCGTCGCCGCGCCGGCCGTCACATTGTTGGCCACGACGCTCTCCAGGCTGGCTTACTGGAAGCTGGGAGATTTCGAGCGCTTCCACGCCCTCAGGCGCGGGCAGCGGCCGGCAGCGGAGAGACGCCATACCAGTCTGATTGCTTTCGATCGCGCCGTCGAAGCGGCCGTTGAGTTGCAACAACTGCGATTCGGTTTGGCCGCCCGGCTGGCGCAGGACGCCATGGCCCTGGTGCCTCGCCAGGGAGTCCGTGCTTTTCCCATCAGTCCGTTGCCAACTGTTGTCCTGGCGCAGGTCCTTTACGAGCAGGGCGCGTTGTCTGAAGTGGAGGCGCTCGCGCGCGATCGCCTGCCGTTGGTGACCGTGCGGGCCTCACCGGAAACGGCCGTCCGCGTCTATCCTCTGCTCGCGCGCATTGCTGCCCATCGCCGGCAGGTTGGACTTGCGTTGTTTCTGCTGGGAGAGGGCGAGGCACTGGGCGAGGCGCGCGGCTGGGGGCGTCTGACGGCGGCTTGCCTGCAGCAGCGCGTCGAGCTGCTCGTTCGCGGTCGGCGGATCGAGGAAGCGCAGACTTCCCTCGAGCGCATGCGGCCGCTATTCAACGCCGCGAACCGATCACACTATACGGGCACGGCCATTCGTGGATATTTCGAGCTCGCACGGTCTCGTATCGAGTTGGCTTGCGAGCCGTCCCTGGAGATCGTCGCCAGGGTGAGGCTTTTGCATCACGAGGCGGCCGCGAGCGGTGACCTCTATCTCGCCGTGCAACTCGCAATCTGTCTCGCGGAGGCGCTGGGGGCCCTCGGCGAGGAGGTCGCCGCACACGAGACTCTGTCACGCTCACTGGAGTTAGGCGCGAGCGTTGGGCTGCATCAGTGCTTTGTCGACGGCGGCCCTGTAATTGGCCGCCTGCTCGTCCTTGCGGCCGAGCGTGAGCGACGCTTCCTGCAACCCTATGTCGGAAGCTTGCTCAACAGCTGGCGTCGTGCCCACGAGTCGGCCGGCGCGCTGAAAATCTCAAAGTTGAGCGGTCCTTTGAGCGCGCGGGAATGCGCGATCCTGGGCCTGGTCCGCCGTGGCTATTCGAACAAGCGGATCGCTTTGGAGCTGCGTATCGCACCGGAGACGGTGAAGTCGCATGCCAAGCACATCTTCCTGAAGCTCGGCGCCCGGACCCGCGTGGACGCGGTGTCTCGCGCGGCGAGTCTCGGCTTGATTTGAGTCCTGTCACCCGGCACATAATGAAGGCCTCAACGGGGTCGGTATGCCGCTATTTCCGCCTTTCCGACTCGATAAGGTCAATCAGACCGTCTGGCGACAGACGGCGAGTTCCGCCGAGGAGCCGGTTTTCCTCAACCCCAAAGCCTTCGCGCTGCTGCAGTACCTCATCGAGAACAGCGGCCGGCTCGTCTCGCATGAAGAGCTGCTCGACGTATTGTGGCCGAACGTGCACGTGCAGCCCGAAGTCATCAAGAGCCACATACTTGCGATTCGTACGGCTCTGGGCGATTCGCCGCGGGAGTCGCGGTACATCGAGACGGTTCGCAAGCGAGGCTACCGCTTCGTCGCAAGTTTGAGTGACAGCCGTGTCGCGGCGGACGCGCCCGTAGGGCCGGAGCGCGGCAGCACCTATGTCGGCCGCTCGAGGTCGCTGCGGCAGTTGCAGGACTCGCTCGAGTTGGCCGCGCGCGGCACGCCGCAACTGGTCTTTGTCACGGGCGAGCCCGGAATGGGCAAGACGGCGTTGCTCGATCAATTCTCCGCCGCCGTGGGCGCCAAACGCGATGTGCTGTGCTCGATCGGACGCTGTATCGAAGGATATGGCGGCGTCGAGCCGTACTATCCGGTGCTCGAGGCGTTGACTCGCCTGGCGCGCGCTCGGCCCGGCGACAGTCTGGTTCAGGCGCTCGTCGCCATCGCACCTAGCTGGGCGGTGCAGTTGCCGGGGGTGCTCACACGGGAAACACTGGCGGGGCTGCGGGAACAGACCGCGGGGTCCGCGCGCCCGCGAATGGTCCGTGAATTCTGCGAGTGGGTCGAGGAGTTCGCTGCGACCCGACCCCTGGTGCTCGTTCTGGAAGACCTCCACTGGTCGGACTATTCGACCGTGGATCTGCTTTCGGCGGTGGCACGACGTGGCAGCCGCGCGAGGCTCCTGGTCGTCGCTACCTATCGGCCGGAGGAGGCCGCCGAAAGAGCGCATCCCATCCACACCTTGAGCCGCGCACTGTTACTGCAGAAACTCTGTCTCGAGGTGAGCCTCGCGCCGCTCAGCGAGGCGGATGTCACGGAGTTTGTCGCAGGGTCGGATGGCAGGCCCGAGCTGCGACAACTGGCGCGGGTGATTGCCGGGCAGTCGGGCGGTAATCCGCTCTTCATGGTGGTGATCTTCGATGATCTGGTGGAGCGGGGCCTGATCACGCGCGCGTCCTCCGGCTGGCAGCTGCAGGTGGCCGTGGAGCGGATCGGATTCGAGGTGCCGCGCACCCTCAACGAACTCATCGAGACCCGGATCCAGCGGCTGGCCCCCATCGAGCGCCGGCTGCTGGAGGCAGCCAGTGTCGCGGGCACCGAGTTCGGGGCGGCCACGACCGCGCCGGCCGCCGAGTTGGATGCGCAGAGGTTCGAGGACGGCTGCGAGGATCTGGCGCGACGGGGTTCGTTCATACATCGGGCCGAAATGAAGCTGTTGCCGGATAACATGCCGATGCAACTCTACGGCTTCAATCACGGGATGTATCGTCAGGTCCTGTACGGTCGCCAGGGCGCGGAGCGCCGCGCGCGCCTGCACCGGGCCATCGGCGAGCGCCTGGAAGAGATTTTTCCGCCCGATCAGCGGGGTGGCGTCGCGGTGGAGCTGGCGCAACACTTTGGCGCCGCCCATGAATGGCTGCGGGCGCTGAGTTACCTGCGGTCGGCGTTGCAAGCTGCCAAAAGGCGGTCGGCGCACCAGGAGGCGCTGGCGATCCTCGATCGCATGATGGCGATAGCGGCAAACATGCCTGCGGACGCGAGGGTGGTAGTGGAGCTCGAATGCCTGGAGCAACGTGCCCCCATCTACGTGGTAACGCATGACGCGCGAGTGCACGAGACCTTTACGCGCTTGATCGAAACAGCCGCTCGACAGGGCCGCACCGATATTCAGATTCGCGCGCTCCTCAACTTTGCGTACGCGTTGAGTTGGAGCGATCGTGACAGCTGCGTGCAGGCGCTCGATGAAGCATTGCGACTGAGCGCGGGGCAAAGTGACGCAGCCGCGCAAGCTCTGACACACCTGCGTGTCTCTGTGCGGCGCATGTGGGTGGCGGGATGGAATGCGGTGGACGCGCGCCGCTGTGAGCAGGCGTTGCAGGTGCTGCGCGCTTCCCCGGAAAAGCCGGCAACTGCCGCGGCCATGCTCGAATACAGCATGACCTGTCTCACCTCCTCGCGTTATCGCGAGGCCATCAATACCTTCCTCCGCAATCATGAGTTCCTGCTGCGCAGCTCGGATGACCTGTCAGAATTCAACGTCTCGCGGGCGAGCTGGATGAATCTCGTCGGGGTTTCCTGGGTCCCGTTGTTCGTCGGCGAGTTCGGCAATTCCCTGACCGCATTCGATGCGAGCATCCTGGCCTGTCGTAAGGAGGGAAATCTGGCAGGGGCGCAAACCCTGGGGTTGTGGCGCTGCATGCTGCTCTTTCAGCTCACCGACTACGAGGGGATGCTCGAGGCGTGTCTACCCGTCGCGTCGGACTCGACTCCTATCGTCATCCTGCCTTTCGAACGGCGCCTGTCCCTGGTGATGTGCGGTCTGGCCGAGGCTGGTCTCGGCAATGCCGCGGCCGCACGCGACTATCTGTTGGAGGCGGAGCGCCAGATCGGGGAGCGGCCGGTGATGTTGGATTGGTATATGACGCTGATGCTGGAGTGGGGGCGGGTCAACCTGCTGCTCTTGACGGGCGCGCGCGCGGAGGCGGCGGCACGCGCGGATCGATTCATACGGCTGGCCGTAGAGACGGACGAGCGGACCTGGCAGGCTTTGGCGTTCGAGACCTGGGCGCGTGTGGCCTTGGGACGCGGCGCGGCCACCGAGGCGCTGGAGGTTATAACGAAGGCGCTCGCCGCGACGAAGGGCTTCGAGACGCCACTCGCGGATTGGCGAGTGCATGCAACAGCCGCGGTAGCCTACCGGGTGATCGGCAATCCCCAACTCGCGTCCCGTCATGCGCACCTCGCCGCCACCACGAGGCGGCGGTTGGTCGAGTCGCTGCCGCAAAGGCATCGTTTGCGCACGCTGTTTGAAACCAGCGCGCGGATATTTCCTCCGTTGGCGTCCGATCCGCTGCAGGCGTCGAGCTGAGGCTGCTACCTCCCCATTTGGGGGTAGCTCAGCCCAGTTCCCGGCGAGCGTGCGGTATCCTGAGGCACCCGAGCGATTTTCCAGGAGACAGACATGGGCAAGAAAATCCTGATGCTGGCCGGCGACTACGCCGAAGACTACGAAACCATGGTGCCTTTTCAGGCCCTGCAGATGGTGGGTCACACCGTTCACGCCGTCTGCCCTGACAAGAAGGCGGGTGACTATGTCATGACGGCCATTCACGACTTCGAAGGCCAGCAGACGTACTCGGAAAAGCCAGGCCATCGCTTCACGCTCAATGCCACCTTCGCGGAGGCACAGCCGGAGCGTTACGACGCGCTGCTCATCCCCGGCGGGCGTGCTCCCGAGTACTTACGGATGAATCCCAAGGTGATTGCAATCGTTCAGCACTTCGCGCGCGAGAACAAGCCGATCGCCGCTGTCTGCCATGGCGCGCAGATTCTCGCGGCCGCGGGGGTGATTCGGGGCAAGCGGATTTCGGCCTATCCGGCCTGTGCCGCCGAGGTCAAACTGGCCGGCGCGGAATACGCCGAGATCAAGGTCGACGAGGCCGTCACCGACGGCAACTTCGTCACCGCCCCGGCGTGGCCGGCGCATCCCGCCTGGCTGGCACAGTTTCTCGCGGTGTTAGGAACCCGTATCTCGGGCTGAGCTTCAGCTGTGCTGCTGCGGATGCATCCTGTCATCCGCCTTGAAGAAGCGCCGCGCGAAATCCACCAGGGCCCCGTCGGTCGGATGATCGAGCGCCTCGACAGCCGAGATCCGTTTAGCGAGCTCCGGTTGTGTTTGCTTGATATACGTGGCGAGCTCGGTTTTCGCGCTGGAGGGTCCCGTGATGAGGATCGCACCAGCGGTAGAGAGCGCCTCCGCGACGTGCTTCAGGAACTCCTTGTCCAGCGGAGCGTGGCCGCTGTCACCTGAATTCGCCTTGTGATGCAGGTGTTGGTGCGGGTGCGTCGACTGCACCGTCGAGTGATCGACATCGGTGGCGTCGAACTGAAACACCTTGGCTTCCCGGTGATCGATCCAGACAAGAGCATGATAGTGCGGGGTCATGTGCATATCTCCGTCGGCGATGAGGGATGGTATCATCTACCGTATGACATTGAGAGAATTGCGCTACCTGATCGCCCTCGCGGACCGTGCGCATTTCGGGCGGGCCGCCGAGGATTGTCACATCTCGCAGCCCACTCTGAGCACTCAAATCCGCAAGTTGGAGGAGTATCTCGGCGTCAGCCTCATCGAGCGGAACACCAAGTCGGTCTCGCTCACCCCGATGGGCGAGGAAGTGGTGCGCAGCGCCCGCCAGATCATCTCCCAGGCGGACGCGCTGCTGGCCGCTACCCGGGTACCGCGTGGGCCGCTGGAAGGGCGCTTGAGCATTGGCGTTATTCCGACGCTGGGCCCTTACTTCCTGCCTTCCTTCATCCCGTTGACGAAGAGCCATTACCCGCAGCTGCAGCTGGCCATCCACGAGGACCTGACTCAACACCTGCTGGAGCGCCTGAGAAACTACCAGATCGATGCCGCGCTGCTGGCGCTGCCCCTGGAAAACCAGGATCTGGAGTGCCTGCCGCTGTTCGATGAGCCGTTCTGGTTCGCATGCTCGCCGCAACACCCGCTCGCACAGGCCGAATGGGTCGCGGAAGCTGATTTGCGCGACGAGACGCTGTTGCTGTTGGCCGATGGACATTGTCTGCGTGGCCAGGCGCTGGCCGCCTGCGGCCGGCAGTCGGAGCCCGACGACGGTTCCGACGACTTCCGCGCGGTGAGCCTGGAAACCATTTGTCAGTTGGTCGCTGCCGGCCTGGGATGCACGTTACTGCCGGCGTTGGCGGCGCGGCGGCCCATGTGGCCAAAGCCGCCGCTCGCGATCCGGCCGCTGCGCTCGAGTAATGACAGCCGCCGCATTGGGCTCGTATGGCGTCGCGGCTATCCCAAGGCGCATGAGCTTGCCTTGTTAGCAGAGTTGCTGCGGGAGAATCCCCCGGAGGGCACACGCCCCGTCCCGACACCGCAGCAGGCGGGCGAAGCCCGCGCAACGCTGCGGCATAGTTAGATTTAGCGCTTGCCGTAATCCAACGGCACACCCTTGCGCTGCGCGAGGATGTACGACTCCAGCGCCCTCATCTTCGGATCGTCCGGTGCCAACACCTTGCCGCGGACCGGATGCTCGATGCACCAGTTGATCATGTCGCGTAACAAGGCGACGCGGCCGAGCTGCGGTTGGAATTTCGGATAGGTTTCGGGATGGGTGTTAGCGGCGCGCGGATGACACATGTCGCACGATACCGCGATCTCGCTGCCCAACTCGTCACCGCTGTGGAACACGCTCGAGCCGTACACGGCTTCCTTATATGTCTCGGTGTTCCACACCTTCACGTCCTGCGCGGACACTGCGCCGTAAGTCGACGACTGGCCGGTGCCGACGAGCTTGGTGTTGTCTTCGGGTGGCACGACCTGGTGTGCCTCGACTTCCTCCGCGACCCACTTGCCGTCCGGATGTTTGGATTCCCACTGCGCCATCAGCGCATCGGCGATCTTCTTGCCCTCGGCCGCAGTCTTGGGCGTGTCGTTGGGCACCTGCACCGTGGTCTTGTTGTCACACAGTTTGACGACTTTGGCGCCATTGAACGTCGCGGGCGGATTAGCCGAAGAGGAGGGCCCGTCCGCAAGCGCGGGCGCTGCGAGAGTAACCAGGGCAAGGGCGAGCCAAGGAGTGTTCTTCATCATATTCTCCCGCGAATCAATAGCTGGCCAGCGTGGCGATGACCGGACGGTCTTGCGCGCCGCCACTGCTGAGATAGCTGGCCTTCACTTCCGTTGGATTGCGGTTCCACAGGCTGTATACCTTGTCGACCAGCCCGTCGGGATGCACGTTCACACTCCCATCGCCGAGGCCGTCGTTAGGATCGAATGGATTGGGGCGGTTCATCTGCACTGTGAGCGCCGGCAAGCCCTGCGGCGCGTAGGGCCAGGGCCACGCGGTGGACAGCATTCCATGAAACTGGATGTTGCCAATGCGGTTGGTGAGTACCTGGTGGGTATGACCATGCAACACGGTGACGTGGTCGAAACGTTGCAATATCGCCTGCACGTCCTCGGCGTCATCCGTCCAGAAATTCCACGGCCGGTACAACTTATAAAGTGGCGAGTGCGAGAACACGATGATCGGCGTTGAAGTGGGAACCTTCTCCAGGTCCTTCTTCAGCCACGTGCGTTCCGCCGCGCCAACTTCGAACGCGCTTTGCACCGCGTTGTCGAGTCCGGCGACCGTATGCATACGCTCGGCTGGCGTCATGCCGCGCGCGGTCCAGAAGTCCTTCTCATGCACACTCATCAACACGACAAAGTGGACGCCTTTGTGGTTGAAGCTGTAATTCTCGGGCCCGAACAGCTCGTTCCAGCGGTGTCCCATGTCGAAGAACCAGTCGTGCTCGCCCACCATCATGCGGACCGGCGCTTTCAGGCTCTTCAGGACCTGGGCGCCCAGGTCCAACTCTTCCTTGCGACCGAGCTGTGCCAGATCACCGCCATAGAACACGAAGTCCGGCTGCGGATCCATGGCGTTGACGTCATCGACCGCGCGCAGCAATTGCCGAATGAAGCGCTCGTTGGTCTTCTTTATGTACAGGTGCGAGTCGGAGATATAGGCGAACGTGAAGCCCTGGCGCGCACCGCCGCCTTCCGTGGCGGAAGCGACGTTGATCGGTAGAAAGCTGTGGAAGTGATGGCTGACGCCAGCCGCAACTGCCGCCGCGGCCGCTCCGGTCGAGACCTTCATGAAGGTGCGCCGGTCGAGGCTTTGCAGTCCGCGGAAGAGCGAGTCGCGTTCTTCGAAATAACGCGTTTCGACGCTCTTGATATGCGGCCGCTTGGTCCGGGAAGTAGGTTTGTCGTGCATGGTCGTTACCTTACGGTTACTTGAGGCCGGCCGGACCGATGACGCGGGTCTCGAACGGCAACACCTGACGGTGCGCCAGTGCGTTATCCCGGAACGGACGCTGCTTCATCGCAATGACTTTCTGATCTTGATACGCGACTTCGTTCTCGGCGGCGAAGCGCGTATCGGTGAGCGTGAACAGGAAGGCCACCAGATCGTCGATTTCCGACTCGCTCAGATCCAGCGGCTCGATGCCGCCGTCCAGGTAAGGGTTGGTTTCGCCGCCCTTGTTGTAGTGGTCCACTACGTCCCACAAGGTCTGCAGCGAGCCGTCGTGCATGTAAGGCGCCGTGATGCCCGCGTTACGCAATTGCTCGGTCTTGAAGGCGCCGATGTCGCTGCGGTTGCGGGTCGTGATGAACCGACCCAACTCCGACAAGTCGCTTTCCAGCGCCAGATTGTCCAGGGAGCGCTCGTCGGCGCCATTTTTGGTGGCGGCCAGACCTTTCTGCGCGAGCTGCTCGAAGTTCTGCGTGCGTGCCGACACTCCGATGTTATGAAAGAGGTTGTCAGTGCCCAGCGGATTGGAGGCGTTGAGCATGTGGCAGCTGACGCAGCGTGCCTTGCCGCCAAATAACACGAGGCCCCGTTGCGCGGCGGGAGAGATGGCGCTGCCATCGCCCGCGACGTACTTGTCGAACGGCGCATCCAGGAAGATCAGTGTGCGTTCGAAGCTCGCGATGGCGCGGCCGACGTCCTCATAGTTTGGTCCGCGCCCATAGGCCTTCTGAAAGAGTCCTACATAAGCCGGATCGGCCTCCAGTGCCTTCACGGCCGCCGCACCGTCGGGATGTCCCATCTCGATGGGATTGAGAATCGGCAGTTTGGCCTGGTCCTCCAAGGTTGTCGCGCGACCATCCCAGAACATGCTCTGGAAAAGCGCCGCATTCATGGTGGTTGGGGCGGAGCGCCTGCCGAGATGATCGCCGATACCCTCCGAGACATTGCGACGGTCGGTAAACCCGCGGCTCACGTCGTGGCACGTTGCGCATGACACTGTCCCGTCACGTGACAAGCGCGTGTCGAAATAAAGCTTACGACCGAGCGCGATGCGGTCGGGCGTGAGTTGGTTGTCAGCCGGGACGTAGATGCTAGCCCAGGCCACGGGGTCGACACCCGTTGGGACGCCGGTGTTGGCGGGACGCAGTGCATCGAGGCGCTGCTCCTGCGTCGTTACATCCAAAGCACCGTGGGCGGCGCCCGATTGAGCTGTGGCGGCCTGCAGCGCCGTACTGCCTGCAACGGCAAGAAAGCTCAATGTGATAATGCCTGCCCGGACATTGGTCTTCTTCATCGGTCCTCCGCCGGTGTTCGCGCCCGGCGCCGGACAATGGATGAGCCACGCGGCAGTGGCCAATCGAATGTCTCAATGGTCGGCGATAGGGAATCTGAATGCCGCCCAGCTTCGGCCCCGGGTGCTGGCGTTGCAGCGCCACTGCTTCCAGGCGCTTCCAGGCGCGCCCCGGCGCTCCGGGCGCTCCCGAGCGCAGCGATGGCGGCGCAGCCCACGGTCCGTTTGCTATGATTCGCAGTTCCCTGGGGCGCTCCAAAATGGAGCGGCGGGCCGGGGTTCATCGGAGTAAACAGACCCATGCTTCAGCGGATCCGCGACGGTCTCGGTCGCCATAAATGGCTCCAGTACACCCTGCTGGGCGCGCTCGCCCTGGTGTTCGCCGCCTGGGGTGCCTATGGCATCGTGAACCTGAACGTCGACAGCGCGAATTACGCCGCCGAGGCCGGTGGCCAGAAAATCTCCATTCAGCAGGCGCGCAACGGTTGGCTGCAGATGCAGCAGCGTTTCGGCGGGGCAGAGCTGCCGGAGGCGTTGCGCGGTCACTTTCAGGATCAGGTCCTCGAAGGCCTCATCCGGGACGCACTCATGACCGAGCGCACCCACCAGCTGGGCTACCGCGCCACTGATGGGGAGGTTCAGGACTCGATCGCCAAAGAGCCGGCCTTCCAGGTGGAGGGCGTGTTCTCAGCGCCCGCCGCCAAGGCCTTGCTGGCGCAAAACGGCCTGACCGTGGAGGCGTTCGAGAGTGAAGTGCGCAGCTCGCTGCAGCGGCAGCAGCTCGAGAACGGTATCCGGGCATCCGACTTCATCACCCCCGCCGAGCTGGCGCGGGCGCAGTCGCTCCAGAACGAGCAACGCGAAGTGCGCTATGTCCAGCTGCCGGCGGACAAATTCCCGGGTCCCCCGGTCGATGACGCCGCCATACAGGCCTACTACAAGGCGCACCAGGCCGCCTACATGACCACCGAATCAGCCCATCTGCAGTACGCGGAGCTGCGCCTCGACCAACTGGCAACGCAGGTCACGGTCAGTGATTCCGAACTGCATGCCGCGTATGACAAGGGCAAGGCCTCGTACGTCGTGCCCGAGAAGCGTCACGCGAGTCATATTCTGATCACGGCCACCAAGGACGACGCGGGCGACCGCAAGCTCGCTGACGACGTCTACGCGCAGGCCAAGGCGGGCAAAGACTTCGCAGCGCTTGCCAAGCAGTACTCGAAGGACCCCGGCTCGGCCGACAAGGGCGGAGATCTCGGTTGGGCCGATCGCTCGACGTTCGTGGGTCCGTTCAGCGATGCACTGTTCGGCATGTCCGTGGGTGAGATCCGGGGCCCCGTGAAGACGCAGTACGGCTACCACATCATCCGTCTGGATGAGATCCAGGCGGGCAAGACCAAGACCTTCGAGGAGGCTCGCCCGGAGCTGGAGCCCGACCTGCGCAAGACTCGCGCCACCGACCGGTTCGGTGAGATCCAGGAACAGTTGCAGACCCAGGCGGAGCAGCCCGGCGCCACCCTCGAGGGGCTCGCCAAGGAATTCCAGCTACAGACCGGCGATGTCCCGCAGTTTCTGAAAGGCGCCGGCGGTGCACCGTTGGGCGCGGCCCCGCCGCTGCAGGAGCTGGTGTTCGGGGATTCGCCGTTGGCGGGTGGGCATCTCGGCGGCCCTGTGCTGCTCGGCGACGATCGCCTCGTCCTCGTGAAGCTCCTGGATCGCCACAAGTCGGAGCCGAAGCCGGTGGCTGAGATGCATGACGCCATTGTCGCCATTCTGAAAAAGGAGCACGGCTCCGATGCCGCTCTCAAAGCGGCGCAGGCCGCGCAGGCCAAGCTCGATGGCGGGGCTTCCTTCGACGATGTCGCCAAGGAATTAGGCCTGACCGCGGAGCCTGCCCGCTTTGTTGGACGCAGCGACCCGGCGGTTCCGGCGGCCATTCGTACCCTCGTGTTCGATGTGCCCAGGCCAACCGAGAAACCGGTTTATCGTGCTCTGAAGATCGATACGGGAGCCGCGCTGGTGGGTGTGACGAAATCGCGTGTCGACAGCAGTGACGCCAACAAGCAGATGCAGGCGGAACTCGCGAAGCGCGAACTCGATCGCCAGGGGACGGCAGACGCTGTCGCCTATCTCGAGGACGTGCGGCGCAAGGCCGACGTGCGCAAGAACCCCAAAGCGTTCGAATAGACGCGTAGCGCCAGCAGGCGGATAGGGAGACTTCCGATGGCTGGCGCCTCCGATCCTGCAGCGCGCGGTATAACGGCTACGCCGATTCTGGTCGCCATGGTGGCCGGTGCCGTGATCGGCTGGCTCCTCGGGCCGACGGGGCAGGTCTGGGGAATGAGCCTGCTCCCGGTGTTCGATTTCTTCGGGACCATCTTCCTCAACATGTTGAAGATGGTGGTCGTGCCCCTGATCTCCGCATCGATCATTACCGGAGTGGCCGCCCTGGGCTCCGGACGCGATCTCGGCCGGTTGGGCCTCAAGACCCTGGCGTTCTACGTCTTCACGACACTGCTGGCGGTTTTGACCGCGTTGATTCTCGTCGACATCGTCAAGCCCGGAATCGTCAACGGTGAGCCCGCGAAAGCGCTTCTGGCGCTCGATGCGGGGGCGGATAGTGTTACCGCGGCGGTTAGGGAGCACACCTCCACCGGGGTGCTCGAGACGCTCCTGAGTGCGGTGCCGTCCAACATTATCGAGGCCGCCGCCGGCAACAAGCTGCTGGGCGTGATGTTCTTCAGCATTCTGTTCGGGTTCTTTCTGGCGCGAATCGAGATGCCTTACCGGCAGACGGTGACGGATTTCTGGCAGGGGTTGTTTCGCGTGATGATGCGGGTCACGCAGTTCGTCATGAGCCTCGCGCCGATTGGGGTGTTCGGTCTGACGGCGCGCGTCATTGCCAAATCCGGGGTGAATGCCGCCGCTCCCATTTTGACCTTCGGGGCCTGCGTGGCGGTTGGCATCGTGTTGTATGCCCTGATCGTCATCCCGCTGCTCATGCGGGCCATGGGTGTCGCACACCCGTACCGGCTGTTTTCTGCGATGAGTCCCGCACTCGCGACCGCATTTTCCACGGCGTCGTCCGCCGCAACGCTGCCGCTGAGCCTGGAATGTCTCGAAAAGCGGGCCGGGGTGTCGGAGCGCATCGCGAGTTTCGTCATGCCTCTCGGCACTTCTATCAACCACGTGGGCACCGCGCTTTACGAGTGCGCCGGTGCCATGTTTATCTGCCAGGCGTATGGCCTGCATCTCACCTTCGGTGCACAGTTCACCGTCGTTACGCTTGCTCTCATCACTTCGATGGGCATCGCTGGTATTCCGGCTGCTTCCCTCGTGGCGATTGCCGTGATCCTGGCCGCTGTTGGTTTGCCGCCCGAAGGCGTCGGTGTACTGTTGGTACTCGACCGTATTCTCGACATGGCTCGCACATCACTCACCGTCTTCACCGACGCCGCCTGCTCGGTCATCATCGCCCGTCTCGAGGGCGAGAAAGACGTCCTGCCGAAGCTGTAGTTCCCGACGTCGTCTCCCGCGTGGTGTTTTCCACGCGAACTCACCGTGGTGTTTGGCGTGAAACTAACACCGTCGCGTGATTGAGAAATTGTGTGTTTTTTGCAGAAATGGGGGCCTGCCTCCCAGGAGTGCCCCGCCTTCCACTCTTCGTGAGATACACGAAAACCTACGGCGTCACTTCGGATTGCCTCCGAGGCCGGTTGAGCCGCCGAGTGATACCGACGTCGCCAAGCGTCGGTAATCCGATGGCGAGCGCCCGACGATCGCCTTGAAATCCCG
>JAQGOE010000170.1 GCA_028293725.1 Gammaproteobacteria bacterium
GACACGCCCAACCCGCACATCGACCCCAACAATAAGTGGAGTTTCTTCGAGCAGTACTGCCAGAAGTGCCACAACTCCACCGACTGGGCGGGCGGCGTCGCGTTCGACACGATGTCTCCGGAAAGCATTCCCGACGACGCCAAGGAGTTGGAAGAAGCGGTGCGCAAGCTGCAGGGGCGTCTCATGCCGCCGCCCGGCAAGCCGCAACCGGACCAACAGACGGTCGACAACATGGTGGGTTGGCTAACGACCCGGCTGGACGAGGCCGGCGCCGCTCACCCGAATCCGGGCAACGTGGTGCTCCACCGTTTGAACCGAACCGAGTACGCTCGTGAGGTCAAGGACCTCCTGGCTCTGAATATCGACGCGGCGGCGCTTTTGCCGAAAGACACCAAGGGCGATGGCGGTTTCGACAACGTCGCGAGCGTCTTGAAGGTATCGCCGTCGTTCCTCGACCAGTACATCGTCGCCGCTCACGATGTGAGCGTGCAGGCCATCGGAACGAACGCCCCGTCGGTCGCACCTACTGCATATCGCTCTTCTCCTGAGAACGGTCAGGACGCGCACGTCGAAGGCCTCCCGCTCGGCACTCGTGGCGGAATGCTCATTGAGCATCTCTTCCCCGCCGACGGCGAGTACACCTTCAACCTCAATCAGGGTGGCGGCTTCGGCGGCGGTTATATCGCCGGTCTCGACAGCAAACAGACCCTCATCATGACGATCGACGGCGTCCAGGTTTTCGAGGGCTCGCTCGGCGGCCCGGAGGATCTGAAAGCCGCCGACCAGAAGCAGGCGCCGGCGGTGAAGGAGATCCGCGCACGGTTCGAGAACGTCCATCAGAAAGTCACGGCGGGCCCGCACAAGATCGGCCTCGCCTTCATCCAGCGCTCCTTCGCGGAGTCTGACGATAAGCTCGAGCCCCTGGGCGCCGCCGGTAATATCCCGCGGGTCCCCGGAGTGTCAGGTGTTGAGATCATCGGCCCGGCCAAGCCGACCGGCATCAGCGAGACCCCGAGCCGCGCGAAGATCTTCATCTGCTATCCGAAGAGTGAGAGCGAAGAAGTGCCGTGCGCGCAGCAGATCGTAGCCAACCTGGCGCGGCATGCTTACCGACGGCCGGTCGGCGATGTCGATCTCACCGGTCCGATGCGTTTCTACAAGGCCGGGCGGGCGAAGCACGGCTTCGAGGGCGGCATCCAGGAGGCTTTGATGGCCATCCTGGCCAGCCCGAAATTCCTCTATCGTGTCGAGGCATTGCCGCAGGACGTGTCGGCCGGGACCGCCTATCGCATCGGCGACCACGAGCTGGCGTCGCGGTTGTCGTTCTTCCTGTGGAGCCAGGGACCGGATGACGAGCTGCTGAATGTTGCGGGCAGCGGCAAGCTGCACGATCCTGGAGTGTTGGAGAAGCAGGTGCGGCGCATGCTCGCCGACAAGCGTGCCAACGCCCTGGTCTACAATTTTGCGGACGAGTGGCTGAACGTCGACGAGGTCGATCGGATCGAGCCGGATCCGAGCCTCTTCCCGGAGTTCGATGGTCCGTTGCGCGCGGCGTTCAAACATGAAACGGAGCTCTTCGTGAGCAGCGTGCTCACGGAGAACCAGAGCGTCATCAACCTCCTCGATGCGAACTACACGTTTATCAACGAGCGTCTCGCCCGTGAATACGGCATTCCCAACGTCCAAGGCGAGCAGTTCCGGCGCGTCACGCTCGCCGACCCCAACCGATTCGGGCTGCTCGGTAAGGGCAGCTTCTTGATGGGCACCTCGTATGCGAACCGCACCTCGCCTGTGAAGCGCGGGGCGTGGATTCTCGAGAATGTCACCGGGACGCCCCCGCACGCGCCCCCGCCGGGAGTGGAGGCGCTGAAAGAGAACATGGACGGGGCCAAGGCGCAGACCGTGCGCGAGCGGATGGAGGCCCATCGCTCGAACCCCTCGTGCAACCAGTGTCACGGCATCCTGGATCCGCTCGGCTTCGCCTTCGAAAACTTCGATGCCATCGGCGGCTGGCGGGCGAAGGACCATGAAACGGCGACGGCCATCGACGCGGGTGGCGAGTTGGGCGGCGTGCAGTTACGGGGCCCTGCCGACGTGCGCAAGCTTCTCATGCAGAAGCCGGAGCAGTTCGCACTCACGTTTACCGAGAAGCTGTTCGGATACTCGTTGGGCCGCGGTCTCGACTACACGGACATGCCGACCGTGCGCACCATCGTGCGTGACGCGTCCAAGGATAACTACCGCTTCGTGTCGATTGTGTTGGGAATCGTGAATAGTCCGTCCTTCCAGATGCAGATGGTTCCGGAAGGCTCGGGTTCGGGCACGCCGCCGGTCAAGCAGGCCGCCCTGCTGCCTTAAGGGCGCGGTGCCAACAGGAGACTGCCGATGTTCATTACAAAAAAATATCTGAATCGCAGGACCGTGCTGCGGGGCGCGGGAGCGATGATCGCTCTGCCGCTGCTCGATGCCATGATTCCCGCCGCCACCGCGCTGGCCAACACCGCCGCGAAGCCGCTCGTGAAGCTGGGGTTCGTGTATTTCCCCCATGGCGCGATCATGGAGAAGTGGACTCCGGAGAAAGAGGGCGCGGATTTCGAGCTGGGTCCGATTCTCGAGCCTCTGAAGCCGTTCCAGAAACAACTCACCATCATCAGCGGTCTCGGCAACCGTCCCGGCGAGAGCCAGGCCGTCCACGCCATAGTGCCCGCAACCTGGCTGAGCTGCACTCATCCGAAGCAGGGGCAGGAACCCAACATGGCGGTCACGGCGGACCAGATCGCCGCCAAGTACATCGGGCAGGACACACCGCTTCCGTCGCTCGAGATCGCCACCGAGGGGGCCGGCGGCGGCGGCGCGTGCGATCGCGACTACGGCTGTAATTACTCCGGCACGATTGCCTACCGCACGCCGACCACGCCGCTGCCGATGGAATACAACCCGCGCAAGTTGTTTCAGCGCCTGTTTGGTCGTGGGGACAGCCCGGAAGAGCGTAAGGAGCTCGTCGAGGAGCAGGCGAGCATCCTCGACATGGTGCAGGATGACGCTTCGGCGCTTCAGCGCACACTGGGCGTCCGTGACCGCGCGATGTTGAATGACTACCTCGATACGGTGCGCGAGCTCGAGCGCCGGGTGCAGAAGACCCAGTCGCAGGATCTCTCGCATCTGAAGTTGCCCAATGTTCCGGTGGGCAACCCGGAGTCATTCGACCAGACGATGAATCTGATGTACGACATGGCGGCACTGGCCTACCAGGCGAATCTCACGCGCATCATGAACATGATGGTGGCGGCGGAGGTGAGCGGCCGAACGTACAACAACATCGGTGTGCCCGATGCCTTCCACGCGGTTTCGCACCATGCGAACGATCCGGTGAAGAAGGACAAGCTCGTGAAGATCCAGAACTACCACACCAAGGTGCTGGCGAAGTTCCTCACGAAGCTGTCCACCACGCCGGACGGCGACGGGTCGTTGCTCGACCACTCGATCATTCTGTACGGCAGCAACATGAGCAACAGCGATCGCCACAACCAGTTCCCGCTGCCCACCGCGTTCATCGGTGGCGGCTGTGGCAAGTTGAAAGGGGGTCAGCATTTGCGCTATCCCGATCACACGCCGCTGGCGAACGCGCTGCTGACGATGCTCGATCGCGCCGGGGTGCCCGTCGACAAGGTTGGCGACAGCACGCAGAAGTTTGCGGAGGTCTGATGAGAAGCACTCGGACTTTGGCGCAGGACCGCCGCTTGAAAACCGCGGTGAGGGCAGGGCTGGCAGTCGCGCTGCTGGCTTTCGGAGCGCAGGCGCCCGTCTGGGCAGCCGGTACGCTCATCGATGCGGCCAAAGCCAACGACAGCGCGGGAGCACTGGCGCTCCTCAAGGATAAAGCGGATGTGAATGCGGCCGAGAGCGACGGTACGACACCGTTGCACTACGCCGTGTTTCACGACGACGTCGCCCTGGTCGAAAGTCTCCTGAAGGCCGGCGCGAAAGCGTCCGCTGCCAACAAGTACGGCTCCACCCCTCTGTTGGAAGCGGCCGTCCGGGGGAACCCGGTAGTCATCGAGAAGCTGCTGAAGGCGGGTGCCGACGTCAACGCAGGGAATGGCGATGGCCAGACTGCGTTGTTGATCCTCTCGCGTACCAGCAACGTCGCTGCTGCGAAGCTCCTCGTCAGTCATGGAGCTAACGTCAATGTTGCGGAGCATTGGCACGAGCAGACACCTCTCATGTGGGCGGCTGCGGAAAGCCAGCCCGCCATGGTGAAGCTGCTCCTGGATCACGGCGCCAAGGTTGATGCGCGGTCGCACCTCAATCATTGGACGCGAATGGTAACCGCCGAGCCGCGCGCGCAGATGCGTGAGGTCGGAGGCTTCACCCCGCTGCTCTATGCTGCCCGCCAGGGTTGCCTGGAATGTGTGAAGCTTCTTGTCGGGGCTCACGCGGACGTCAACCTTCCGGATCCTGAGGGCGTCACTCCTCTGATCATGGCGACGACCAACTTTCATTTCGATGTGGGTGCGTTCCTGGTCACCAAGAAGGCCAACGTCAACTCCTGGGACTGGTGGGGACGGACAGCTCTGTGGGCGGCGGTGGATCTCAACACCATTCCGCACGGCGGGCGGCCGGATCGGCCGTCGCTCGATAATACGACCAGCGTCAAAATGATCGAGATCCTGCTCGACGCCGGCGCCAATCCCAACGCGCAATTGAAGCTCTTTCCGCCGTATCGGGCGGTGGGCCCGGACCGTGGCGCGGACATGATGCTCACGATGGGCTCCACGCCGCTGCTGCGGGCTGCGAAAGCCGGTGACGTCGCGGCTGTACGCCTGTTGCTCGATCACGGCGCGAATCCAAACTTGACCAATATCCAGGGGATCACCCCGCTCATGGCGGCGGCCGGGCTCGGCTCGAACGAGATCGATACTCGCGGCCGTTTCAAGACTCAGCCCGACCAGGTCGCCTCCATCGATCTGCTCGTGAAGGCGGGTGCTGACGTCAACGCGCAGGACCATAATGGCCAGACGGCGCTGCACGGCGCCGCATTGTTCGGCTACAACGAAGTGGTCAAGGATCTCGTCGCTCAACACGCCGACGTGAATGCGAAGGACAAGAAGGGTATGACGCCGTTGGATTCAGCGATGGGACGCGCCGGCGGTCATGGTCGCGGGGGCGTCAGCATCGAGGTGCACGATGCCACAGCGGCTCTCATCAAACAGTACCAGTCGGACTCGACTGTAGCGAGACAGCTTTAAACGATGGCTGACGATAGACGGCTCGTCTGGGACTTGCCACTGCGGCTGTTCCATTGGCTCTTTGCCACCTGCATCGTCGCGTCCTACGTGACCGCCAAGTTGGGATTCGACTGGATGCAGTGGCACTTCTACCTGGGGTACACGGCCATCGGACTGCTGGTGTTCCGCATTCTGTGGGGACTCTTCGGACCGCGCCACGCGCGCTTCAGCAGTTTCGTCCACAATCCGTCGGCCATCTGGCTGTACCTGAAGGGCATGTTCAACCCGGGCACCGCCCCCAGTGTCGGCCACAATCCGGTCGGCGGCCTGATGGTGTTCCTGATGCTGCTACTGGTGGCGATCCAGGCTGGCACAGGGCTGTTCACCACCGACGCGGTCGTCTGGGCCGGACCCTACAATCCGTCCGTGAGCGAGAGTACGGCGGGCGTGCTGTCGACCGTGCATAACTGGAATTTCAACTTCATCATCGCGGCGGTGTGCCTGCACGTGGCCGCGATCGTGTTCTACGCGCTCTACAAGAAACAGAATCTCGTCGTGCCGATGTTGAATGGGCACAAGGCCGCGGCGCTCGTGCCGGAGCACGAGGCTATCAGCAGCTCGCAGCTGTTCAAGGCGCTGGTGGTGTGTCTCGTGGCGGCCGGTTTCGTCTACTGGCTGCTGGCGCATGCGCCGGTGGTGCCGGACAACACCTATTAACGAATCGGGCCCGACCCCCGGGAGGGTCGAGCCCGCTGTGCGATAGGACGAGTCGACAGGAAGAGGTGAGGGTTACTTGTTACGGTAGTTGTCGTGGCAAGCGCCGCATGCCTTGCCGACCGCGCCGGCCGCCTTCAGTGTCATGCCTTTGTCACCCGACTTCGACGCCTCGACCAGGGCCGCGGCCGCTTTCACCAGGTCATCCGCCTTGGCCTTGAAGTCCGCCTGGTTGGTCCAGATCCCGTCCTGCGCCTTTGTTTTGACGTTCGTGGCTTTACGCGTGTCGAACGTGAACACGTCGGGAATCATGCTGCCGAGCTGCTCGATGTGGGTTCCGCTGTTGCCCGCCATAGCGGCATCGAATGGGACTTTGTTCTTGAGCATGCCGCCCAGCGGGGCCATGTAGAAGCCCATCACTTTGAGCAGTCCCTGGCGGGTCTCGATGGCCTGCTGCAACTGCTGCTCAGGAGTCGGCGGGGCCGCCGCATCCTGGGCAAGGACGGCGGATACGGGTGCAATAGCGCACAGCGCGATGAGGCTCGACTTCGCAAAACGGTTCATTCGAAACATCCCCTTGCAGACGATGGAAGGCGGTGAGGGCAATCTTGCGCCGCAGTTTATCGAAAGGAGCCGCCCGCCGCGAGACACCTGCGTTGAGCGACCACTCCGGGGGCGGAAAAAACCGTGTTTGTACGGTTATGGGACACGCCGCTCGTGGACCGCACCATTCACCACCGCCTGCGGCCGTGCCATGCGGTTGGAGGAGTCACCGACCTCACGCGTGAGGATGTGGTGAATCTCGCGATCCCAGTAGGGTTCCTCCGGACCGAACACGCTGACGAGATAATCAACGAACGCGCGCACCTTCACCGGTACGAGCCTGCGGCCCGAGTAGACGGCGTAGATGTTGACATCCGAGGCGCTGCCGTAGGCCGGCATCACGCGCTTGAGCACGCCGCGCTTGAGCTCTGCGCTGACATCCCAGGTGGAACGGAAGCCGATTCCCAGGCCGCTGACGACGGCCTCCCGGACGACTTCGCTGGAGTTGGTCTCGAGAACGGTGTGCGGCTTGAAGATGACCGGACCTTCGGGGCCTTCGAGACGCCAGGTGATCTGCGGCCCGGCCGCGACGAGTCGGTGGCGCTGCAAGTCCACGAGATCGCGGGGCTCGCCATGCTTCTCGAGGTAGACCGGCGAGGCGCAAAACACTCTGCGGTTCGGCGCCAGGCGGCGGGCTACGAGGCTGGAGTCGGGCAAGGTGCCGATCCGGACGGCCATGTCAAAGCTTCCGGCAACCAGGTCGGCGTAGTCGTCGCTGAGGTCCACCTGCATTTTCAGCTCGGTGTTCGCATCGAGGAATGGCTTCAGGCGCGGCGCTACATGTAGCCGTCCGAAAGCCGTCGGCAGCGAAACCTTCAGCACGCCCCGCGGCCTTTCGCTGTCCACCGCGGCGAAGTTCTCGGCATCCTCGACGGCCGCCAGCACGGCTACGACTCGCTCAAAGAAGCTCTGACCTACCTGTGTGGGCGTAAGACGCCGCGTCGTCCTCTGCAGTAGACGCACTCCGAGACGTTCCTCCAGACGGGTGAGCCGTTTGGAGATCATTGCCGGCGAGGAGTGCAACTCGCGGGCTGCGGCGGACAGGCTGCCCGCCTTGATGACCCGAGCAAAAATCTCGTAGTCGAACAGATTCGTAATCTTTTCCAAGAAAATGCCCCCCCGAACAGATTTTTGGCCAAGACGCCCGGGTGAACTTTGTGTTACGGCCCCCGAAGCGACCCCTGTACTGTCCTCTTTTTGTGTCGTTCGCGCAGCCCATTCTTGCAGATTTGGAAAGAATCGCTTACCCGACTGTGACTTGTCACCGCGTGATGGACCGTTCGCGCGCGGGACTGCCCGGATCTGGTCATAAGGGCTAAGCTCCCTGCGGTTGAGCGCATCTCATTGATTTATAGCGCGATATTCCGGTGGATAGCGCGCTTGGCGTGGTTTTGGGGGAATGATGTCGTACACGATTAAGGTAAATGGAACGGCCCGGACGGTCGAGGCGGAAGCCGATACCCCTTTGCTGTGGGTGCTTCGTGACCTGCTGGATCTCAAAGGCACGAAGTTTGGGTGCGGCCTGGCCCTGTGCGGGTGCTGCACTGTCCACCTGGATGGCTCGCCAATCCGCGCCTGTGTAACCCCCGTCTCCGCGATCGGCACGAGAGAGGTCACCACCGTCGAAGCGATCGGTGACACAGCGACCGGCAAGAAGGTCCAGGAGGCCTGGCTGGCGCTCGACGTCATGCAGTGCGGCTACTGCCAGGCAGGACAGATCATGTCCGCCACGGCGTTGCTGAATCAGAAGCCGCAGCCGACGGATCAGGACATCGACGATGCGATGAGCGGCAACATCTGCCGCTGCGCCACTTACACGCGTATTCGCGCCGCGATCAAACAAGCCGCGGGCCTACCCACCGCCGACACGAGGGAGGTTTGACATGACGCGCCCTAACATCAACGACGTGCAGACCGGCGACCAGTTCGAAGCGGCGGGTCTCGCGCTGTCCCGGCGCGGTTTCCTGGCAGCAAGCACCGTCGCGGGCGGCGGCATGCTGTTGGATTTCACTCTTCCGGGAGTTGCCTCCGCCGCCGCTGCGCCACACGCGGCCGCCGCGGCCGGCACCATCAACGCCTACATTCGAATCGCTCCGGACGACATCGTCACCATCACCTGCAAGAACCCCGAGATCGGACAGGGCATCAAGACCTCGTTTCCGCAGATCATTGCCGAGGAGCTCGATGTCGATTGGAGCAATGTCCGCACCGAGATGGCGGTCGTCGATCAGACGAAGTACGGCCCGCAGTTCGCGGGCGGCAGCTTCAGCACTCCCATGAACTATGACCCGTTGCGCCGAGCCGGCGCGGCGGGGCGTCAGATGTTGATGACCGCCGCGGCGAAGACGTGGGGAGTACCGGTCAGTGAGTGCGATACGACACCGGGTGTCGTGCACCACAAGGCGAGTGGCCGTTCACTCAAGTACGGCGCGTTGGCGAGCAAGGCTGCCGCGGTCCCGCCGCCGGACCTCAAGACAGTCGCGCTCAAAGATCCCAAGGACTTTCGCATCATCGGCCAGCCTTTCGGTGGTGTCGACAGCCCGCTCATTGTGACGGGCAAGCCGATCTTCGGTATCGACACCACGGTGCCGGGGATGTTGTACGCCGTATTCGAGAAATGTCCGGTGCATGGCGGTAAGTTTGTCAGCGCCAATCTCCAGGAAGTCGAGGGGATGCCGGGTGTCAGGAAGGTCCAGGTCATCAGTGCGCCGGATGCCGGGGAAGGCCCGTTCGTCGGTATGCAGATGGGACTTCTCGACGGAGTCGCCGTCGTGGCCGACACCTGGTGGCAGGCCAACAGGGCGGCCGATAAGCTGAAAATCAAGTGGGACAAGGGTCCGCACGCGGATCACAGCAGCGCGAATTACGCGAAGCAGGCTGAGGAGCTCGCCAAGAAAGAACCCGTCAAGGTCGTGCGCACCGACGGCGATCACAAGACGGCATTCGCCAACGCGGCGACGAAAGTTGAGGCGGCTTACTTCTATCCGATCATGTCGCACTCACCGCTCGAGCCGCAGAACTGCACGGCGAGCGTCACCGAGGGTAAGGCTGAGATCTGGGCGCCCACGCAGAATCCGGGTGCGGGACGCACGTTGGTGGCCAAGACGTTGGGTATTCCGCCTGAGGCCGTCACCATCCATGTCACTCGCTGCGGCGGTGGGTTTGGTCGGCGCCTGGCGAGCGACTTCATCGTCCAGAGTGTGATGATCTCCAAGATGGCGGGTGCGCCGGTGAAGTTGTTGTGGGATCGCAGACAGGATCTGCAACACGACATGTACCGGCCGGCCGGCTTTCATAACTTCAGCGCCGGCGTCGACGCGCAGGGCAAGTTGGTCGCCTTCCGGGATCACTTCGTCACCTTCGGCATCGGCGACAAGTTCAATGACAGCGCGACCTTCTCGCCGACGGAGTTTCCGGCGCGTTTCGTGCCGAATCTCGAGCTCGCCATGTCGTCCATGCCGTTCGCGCAGCCGACCGGGCCGATGCGCGCTCCGGGCAGCAACGGGCTGGCGTATGCGTTCCAGGGATTCCTTGACGAAGTGGCCTTCGCGGCCAAGCAGGATCCGATCAAGTTTCAACTCGATATCCTCGGCGAGGCGCGCTCCATCCCCACGCCGACAGGCCCCTTCGGGCCGATGCCTCCTTTCGATACGGGGCGTATGCGCGGGGTGATCGAGGCGGTCCGGGAAAAATCGGGATGGGACAAGAGCGAGTTGCGCGCCATGGCGCGCCACGGCAGCCCCGACAAAGGACTGCCTGCGGGTCCGCGCACGGGGCTGGGTTTCGGCTGCTACTACTGTCACCTCGGTTACTTCGCGGAGGTCGTTAAGGCGACCGTTGACGCGCAGGGGTCGGTGCGCGTGGACAAGGTCTGGGTGGTGGCCGACGTCGGCAGCCCGATCATCAACCCGAGCGGCGCCTTGAACCAGGTGCAAGGCGGCGTGCTGGACGGTCTGGGCCAGGCCCTGGGCTTGGCCATCAATATAGAGAACGGGCAGGCAACGGCGACGAACTTCCACGAATTCCCGTTACTGCGCATGTATCAGGCGCCTCCGGTGGAAGTGCACTTTCTCCCCACGGCATTCCCGCCCACGGGGCTGGGTGAGCCGGCACTGCCGCCGGTGCTGCCGGCTCTGGCGAATGCGGTGTTCGCGGCCACGGGGAAGCGCGTGCGCAAGCTGCCGATCAAAGGGATGGATCTCAAGACCGCGTAAATCGCCATTTCCTCCGAGGTATGATGCATTCCGGTGCACATAGGAGGAGATATGACGAGAGTCCTGGTCGTCGAAGATGACGCTCAGACCGCAGCCGAAATCGCGGCGGCCCTGGGCGACCATGGCTTTGAGGTGGAGTGCGCGCACACCGGGCAGGACGCCCTGGATCGCGCCGTTGCGGACCGGTATTCAGCGATTGTGCTGGACCGGATGCTGCCCGGTGGGATCGATGGGCTGACTGTTCTGTCGACCCTGCGGGGCCTGAGTGTCGATGCACCTGTCCTCATCCTGAGCGCCCTGTCGGCGGTGGATGAGCGTGTCCGCGGGCTGCGCGCGGGCGGTGACGATTACCTGACGAAGCCTTTTGAATCGCTCGAGCTCACGGCGCGGATCGAGGTCCTGTTGCGCCGTCGCAGTGTCCCTGATCGCGAGACCATGCTGCGGGTCGGCGATCTCGAGGTGGATCTCCTCAAGCGGGAGGTGCGGCGGGGCGGGCGGCTGATCGACCTGCTGCCGCGCGAGTACCGCCTGCTCGAATACCTGCTGCGCCATCCCGGGCAGGTCATCACGCGCACCATGCTCTTCGAGGAGGTCTGGTCGTATCGCTACGACCAGACGACTAACGTCATCGACGTGCACATGGGAAAGTTGCGCCGGAAGCTCGATGAGGGTGGTCTGCCGTCGATGATCCATACCGTGCGCGGCTCCGGATACATTCTGCGTGCGCCTGACTGATCTACCTCGTACGACGAGCTTTCGATTGTCGGTGCTGTTCCTGGCACTGTTCGGTGTGGCGACGATGGTGTTTTTCGGGTTTCTGTACTGGCAGGCGACTTCGTATTTAAACAGCTCGGTGGATCACTGGATCCAGCGCGATTCAGTGGTCTACCTGGCGAGTCCGGGCGAGATTGTGCAGCGTCTCGGGACGCACGCCGAGCGCGATCCGGGCGGGTGGCGTCCCTTCGGTCTCTTCGACTCGTCGGGTCGCTACATCGCTGGAAATCTGCGGGCCCTCCCGCAGCGGCCGGTGCCGGCCGGGAAATATTTCGAATACAAACTGCTGAGAAACGGCAAAGACGCCCCGTTTCGTGGTGTGGGCTATCGGCTTGCCAACGATGACTTACTCATCCTCAGCTACAACGTCAATGAGATATCCGGGTTCAAACACCTGTTGCTCGACGCGATGGCGTGGGGTGGCATCATGGTGTTTGCCATCGGTATTGCCGGAGCTGTGATTACCGGTCTCGGGGCCGTACGGCAGATCAACGGCATCACGGGTGCGGTTGAGCGCATCGTGACCGGCGATCTGGCCGAGCGTCTGCCGACGCGCCGGGGTGCCGGCGATCTCGATCGGCTCGTTCATCTCGTCAACGGCATGATGGATGACATCGAACGCCTCATGCGCGAGGTGAAGGGCGTTACCGATGACATTGCGCATGATTTGCGCACACCGCTTACACGACTGTTAGGTGGCCTCGAGCGTGCACGGCGCCGGACGACGTCGACCGAGGACTATGCGCGGGCGGTGGATGCGGCGATAGCGGATACGAAGTCGGTCCTGGGCACATTCAGCGCGCTTCTGCGCATTGCGGAGGTCGAGGACGGGGCGCGCCGCGCGGGTTTCACGCGAATCGACCTCGGGCGGATTGCTGCGGATGTAGTTGAATTTCACGCGCCGGTGGCCGAGGAGCGCGGCGTGTTGCTGTCGTTCGATACGGACGCGCCCTCACTTACCCAGATGTCGGGTGACCCGAGCCTCATGTTCGAGGCGATCAGCAACCTCGTCGATAACGCCGTCAAATTCAGTCCTGCGGGAGGCTGCGTCGGGGTGCGAACCTATTGCTACAAGGGGCGGATCGGAGTCGCGGTGTCCGACAATGGGCCGGGGATTCCGATCCAGGAGCGGGAGGCGGTGTTGCGTCGTTTCCATCGCCTCGAGAAAAGCCGGCATACACCCGGGAGTGGGCTGGGACTGAGTCTCGTGGCCGCGGTGGCGAAGTTACATGGGCTGACCCTGACAATCGACTCGTCGTACCCGGGGTCCTGTGTGACGCTGGAGCGGGATCAGCCGGCGCTGATTCCGGTTGGGGCGGTCGCTGCCCCGGTTGTTCCTGGGGAGCGGGTCGAGCAGGAAGTGGCGGCGGTGACGTCCGGGGTGTGAGGGGAAGGCATGGTCACGATCACGGCTGAACGGAAGGTCTCATGAAGCTCACGGATTTCAAGGCGCTGACGTTTGACTGTTACGGAACGCTCATTGACTGGGAGACGGGGTTGTACGCGGCGCTACAACCTCTGCTGCAGAAGGGTGGCATTACTCTTGGGCGCGATGAAGCGCTCGCGGCCTTCGCCCGGCACGAGTCGGCGCAGGAGGCCGAGACGCCGCAGATGATCTATTCCGAGTTACTCGCTGAGGTTCATCGCCGGCTCGCACGGGAGTGGCAGGTGAGTGACGCCGGGACGGACGCAGAAGCGTTTGGCAAGTCCGTGCCGGATTGGCCGGCGTTTCCCGATACGGAGGCGTCACTGCAGTATCTTCAGCGCTACTACAAGCTCGTCATTCTTTCGAACGTCGATCGCGAGAGTTTCGCGGGCTCCAATCGCCGCCTCGGGGTGGCTTTCGATGCCATCTGCACGGCGCAGGATATTGGCTCGTACAAACCGGATCCGCGCAATTTCGCGTATCTCATCAATACGATGGCGGGGCTCGGGGTGTTGAAGCGCAATATTCTGCATACGGCGCAGAGTCTGCATCACGATCACGGGCCTGGGCAGGCGGCTGGGTTGGCGACGGCCTGGATCGATCGGCGGCATCAGCTGGAGGGGTGGGGGGCGACGGTACCGCCTGTTGGGACGCCGCGGTATGACTTCAGGTTTGGCAGTCTTGCGGAGATGGTGGCGGCGCATCAGGCGGAGTTGAAGGGGTGACGGTGGCGGGCGCGAATCGCACGTCGCGTTGCTGGTGGCGGAGCGGGCCTTCGTCATCGCTGCCCGCTCCCGGGGCTCCTCCGGGTTCCTGTTTTCTATGCGGCACGGAATAGCGGCAATCCTCGAGCCGCATCGCACGTTAAACTGGAGCGCGCCTTATGCAGATTATGGTTGATAATCCTACTCTTCCATTGAGTCCGTTATTAAGTGGCGCTTTTGGCTATTTGTTGGGATTGGGGTTTGTTGGATATATAACGCTTTGGGCGTGGATTAAGGAGCGCGGGGCTCGGTCAAAGTGGGGCGGTTGGCTTACGAATTTGATAATCGGGCTGCACTTAATTTTTGGCCTTAGCGCCGTAGGGTTTACACCCGCGATCCTGTTGCATCGCCTCAAGGTACAGGGTGCGCTGAGTCCGCTGGGAGCAATCACGTTTGCTGCAATCGGCTTTGCGATCCTTGGTTGGGGATTGTTGAGCGGGCGCGATTGGTATCGTTGGTTTCGGGAACTAAAGAGCGTGAAGGCAACGGAGCGCTAGCTACCCTATCGGATGGGGTGGCCATCGGACGAGGTGGATCTGGTGGCGGCTCGTATACAGTGATAGAACGCGTTACAGCCATAGCCGAGGTTATCGGCTTCGTCAGTTTGTTCGTTTTAAGCGCGTATTTTATGGGGCATAGGCCGGCTGAGGCGCATCCCGAGTCAGGGTTGACGTACGTATTTAACCAGCATGGCTCAATCGTGTACCTGTCCCGCTACGAGCACTTGCTCATGACGGCTCTGCCGTGGACGAGCATATGTCTGGTTTTTGCACCGATTGCCATAAAGGCGGGTTCACGGGCTTCGGTTGGAGCGCCGAAGTAGCGGAAATTGTGAATGGCTTGCCCGGAGAGTCTGGTACGCGCTAGAGGCCGGCGATCAGTCTTCCGGGGTTGAAGATGCCGTGTGGGTCGAATTGGGTTTTCAGGCGGCGGTTTAGGGTGGCTGAGGTCGGCTGTAGGGGGTGAAAGCGACCGCTGGCGGGTGCGGGGCCGCGCCAACATAGGGCGGTGCCCTGGGCAGCGGTGGCGATCTCGCGAATTTTGGCGTCGTCACTTCCATACCAACGCAGCGCTCCGCCCCAATCAATCAAAGGGTCACCCGGCAGGTCCAGGGGTGGTGTCGTGTCGGGAACCGACAGCCTCCATATCGTGCTGTTTTCGAAGATCGGATGCGTGTGGTGGCGCAGGGCGTTCCACCATTGCAACGCTGCTGTTGAATCGACGCGCTCGCCGCCGAGTCGCTCGTGCGCCGCGCGTACCGCTGAGGCGGCGCCGGATAGCCGCACCCAGGCAACTCCCTTGCACCAGGCCGCTCCTGACAGTGGCAGTGGTTGTCCGCTCCAGCGGTTGAAGGCTTCGATAGCCTGTTGCACCGGCATCTCGAATCGCAGGGTCTCTTCGGCCCGCGGCTGCGGGAGCACCTTGAGCGAGACTTCTGTGAGCACGCCGAGGATGCCCAGCGAGCCACACAGAAGGCGTGACACGTCGAACCCCGCCACGTTCTTCATCACCTGGCCGCCGAAACGGAGAACTTCTCCTTGCGCGTCGAGGAGTGTCACACCTAACACGAAGTCTCTGGCGGCGCCGGCGTACATGCGGCGGGGACCGGCCAGGCCGGCAGCGATGACGCCGCCAATGGTTGGATCTCCTTTGAATGCGGGCGGCTCAAACGCGAGAAACTGACCACGGTCGCTCAGTGCCGACTCGATTTCCGACAGCGGCGTACCGCAACGCGCGGTGATGACGAGTTCGGAAGGCTCGTAGTCGACGATGCCGCGGTAGGGGCGCAGGTCGAGCAGCTCTGCGTTTGGCGTCTTGCCGGGGAGTGCCTCACCGCGGCGCGTTTCGCTTGGGAGCGACCCGCCGTGGAGTGTTTCGCTGGGGAGTATCTCGCCTTGGAGCGCTTCGCCAGGGAGCGTGTCACCGTAGAAGTCCTTGGTTCCCGCTCCTCGCAGCCGCAGCGGTCGATGCTCGCGGTGGGCTGCGACTACGCGCTCACGCAACTCGCTCAGGGCGTTCGATGAGGTGTCCATGAGTCAGAAGCGTGGCAAGTCGGCGTGGGGAAGCTGCCCCGCGTGCACATGCATCTTGCCGTA
>JAQGOE010000183.1 GCA_028293725.1 Gammaproteobacteria bacterium
ATCTCTCGACGCAACCACCGACCGACAGTGGATCTGGTGGGAGTATCGCAGTCACCCCTGTTCTGGAGCCGCGGAACCGCGTGGAAAACGCGCTGCATGCGGCTGGGCCGGGCTGGGACCCCTACGAAGTCTGGTGGACCCAGGTCAGAGCGGTACAGATGGCGAGGGCGGGCAAGATCCATAGCCCCTCGCCCGGGGGACCGCAGGAGCGCAGGGAGAGGGCTCGGCCTGCGGCCTTCGCGGAAGCCGCTCGAAACCTGGTGCTTACAGTGGCGCACATGGTGGCTTCGCTGAAAGTCCGGGGGGTCTTGCATTCAATCGGGTACCGACGGCAGTAATAGCCCGCTCGATCTGTCGAAACCGGCGTCGCGGAACTGTGGGGGCGACGCTTGAGCTTTATCGTTGCAGAAATCGATCCAGTCGAACCGAGCGGCATCGTCCGCAACCGCCTGAGTTTTATGAACCCAGGGCCGCATTGGTACTATCGACTCATATGACAACGCACAATGACTGAAACCGAACGCGATTCGAATGGGAGTGGCATTCCGAAGACATTGAGCGATGAGCTGCTGCATACACTCGTCGATTCGGTGCAGGAGTACGCGATCCTGGTGTTGGACCCGCAAGGAAATGTCCTCACTTGGAACACAGGCGCTGAAAAAATCGAGGGTTACACGGCAGCCGAGATCATCGGTTCGCACTTTTCACGGTTCTACCCTGATGCTGACGTCGCCCGTGGCAAACCCGAATATGAGATCCAGGTTGCCAGGGCCGAGGGACGGTTTGAAGATGAAGGCTGGCGCGTGCGCAAGGACGGCTCGACCTTCTGGGCAAACGTCGTCATCACTCGATTGCAAGATAGCCGCGGTCAGCTGATCGGCTTCGGCAAAGTGACTCGCGATCTCTCCCTCAAGCGCCAGCAGGAAGAATCGCTCAAACAGAGTGAAGAGCGCTTTCGCGCCCTGGTGGAAGGGGTCAAGGACTACGCGATCTTCATGCTGGACCCGAAGGGCGTGGTGATGACCTGGAATGCCGGCGCCCGCCACATCAAGGGATACGAGCCCAGCGAAATCATTGGCTCGCATTTCTCACGGTTTTATCCGCCGGAGGCGATCAAGCGTGGACTGCCCGATACCGAGCTGCGCGGAGCGACGCTGGACGGGCGTTTCGAAGATGAGGGCTGGCGGCTGCGCAAGGACGGCTCGCGCTTCTGGGCCAATGTGATTATTACCGCGGTCCGTGACGCCACCGGGCGTTTGATCGGATTCTCGAAAATCACCCGTAACCTCACCGAGCGCCGCAAACATGAGGATGACCTGAGAATAAGCGAGGAGCGCTTCCGCCTGTTGGTTGATGGCGTGACCGAATACGCCATCATGATGCTCGATAAGGATGGCTTCGTGAGCAGCTGGAATGTCGGAGCCGAGCGGATCAAGGGCTATCAGAGCCAGGAAATCCTGGGCAAGCACGTTTCGCACTTTTATCCATCCGAAGCCGTTCTCGCCTACAAACCCTGGTCGGATCTGGCTGCGGCCCGCGAGAAGGGCCGGCTCCAGGATGAGGGATGGCGCGTGCGCAAGGACGGCACGTTGTTCTGGGCCAATACAGTGATCACTGTTCTGCGCGATGCGGAGGGCAACTCGTATGGATTTGCCAAAGTCACGCAGGACTTGACGCAGCGACGCCATTCGGAAGCACTGGCGGACACGGCGCAGCGCATGCACGAATTCATCGCAATGTTGGCCCATGAGCTGCGCAACCCGCTCGCTCCGATTCGCAACGCGGTTGCGTTGATGGGCCGCAAGGGCGGGCTCAGTGATCCGACCCTGGAATCCATGCGACAGACAATCGATCGCCAGAGTGTTCTTTTGACGCGATTGCTCGATGAGTTACTCGATGTCAATCGCATTGCCCGTGGACAGTTCGCCATCGAGCGCGAGCCGGTTGACGTTCAAGACGTGCTCACCCGCTCTATCGAGGCGAGTCGTCCGCTCATTGATGCGCATGAGCATACTCTCGAGGTCGGCTTGGCCAATGACCCACTGCCCGTGTTGGGTGACATGGTGCGGCTGACCCAGGCTGTGGTAAATCTGCTCAATAACGCGGCGAAATATACGCCTCCCGGAGGCAGAATCTGGTTGAGTGCGACCTCACGCGGCGCGGAGGTCGAGATTCGGGTCCGCGACAATGGTCGCGGCATCGAGCGGGATATGCTCGAGAAAGTGTTCGATCTTTTCGTCCAGCTCGAACCCGCTAACATTGCGATGGGTGGCTTGGGAGTTGGACTGGCCCTCGTCAGACGTGTGGTTGAATTGCATGGCGGCAGCGTCCAGGCGCGCAGCGAAGGCAAGGGGCGCGGAAGCGAATTCATCGTACGCTTACCTCAGTCGATACGGCACTTGCGCGTGATGAAGCCCGAGATTCAGGCGGCCGAGGGCTCGATCCACAGGACGCGCGTGCTCGTGGTCGACGACAACAAGGACGCGGCTGACAGTTTGAAGTTACTGTTGGAGTCGATGGGTCAGGATGTGTGCGCCGTGTACGACGGCGGTGCCGCAGTAATGGCAGCGCAGACCTTTCAGCCGGAACTGGTCCTGATGGATATTGGCATGCCTCACATGAGCGGCTATGAGGTGGCGCGCGTATTGCGAGCCAACAAGGAGTTGCCGCCCATGACACTCGTCGCGGTGACCGGATGGGGACAGGAGGCGGATCGGCAAAAAGCGACCGAGTTTGGTTTCCACCACCACTGCGTGAAACCGATGAGCGAGGCCAACTTGCGCGGCATTCTCTTGGAAGTTCA
>JAQGOE010000184.1 GCA_028293725.1 Gammaproteobacteria bacterium
GCCAACATCTCGAGATCCACACGCCACTGATCCACCTCAGCAAGGCCCAAATCATTGCGCGGGGTTTGGAATTAGGCGTGGACTACGCACTGACCAGCAGTTGTTACGACCCGAGCCCCTCGGGAAAACCCTGTGGTGCGTGCGACTCTTGCATCCTGCGAGCCAAGGGCTTTGCAGAAGTGGGTTCCGTCGATCCTTTGGTGCAGCGTTTCGAGGCCGCCTGACCATGTCCGCGGCTAGCGGCCAGAAGATTTTATACACTGCGGCTGCGCCCTTCGAGGCCGCGCGCTACGTGAGTAACCTGCCACAAGGTCACCGTTCGCGCCGACTCCACGGACACAGCTTCGTAGCGAAAATCCGCGCCGCGCTACCCCCGGGCTGGGCGTCATTTCCCGGTGGCGAAGTCGATGAACTCTGTCAGCGCCTGGAGAGAGTCGTCGCGGCACTCGACTACAGTTCTCTGAACGACCAACTCACCGTTCCCACCGATGAGAACCTCGCGCGTTGGATCCGCTCGCGCATCGATCTCACCGCGATCGATACCGTCGGTGTTCAAAGCACGGCTCACGAAGGTGCTGAACTCGACGGCTCGCAGAACGCTCATGTCTGGCGCCGATATATGCTTGAGTCGGCCCACCGCCTCCCAAATGTTCCGCCGGGGCACCCATGCGGGCGGATGCACGGCCATGGCTTCCAAGTCATATTGCACGCCGACCAGAATTTGGGTGCTAGCGACATGGGCGTTGACTTCGACACACTGGATGCGCTCTGGGCACCCCTACAGGCCGAACTCGATCGCGCCTGTCTGAACGATATCCCCGGACTGGAAAATCCGACCAGTGAAATGATCTCCGCCTGGATCTGGCGACGGCTGAAGTCCGACTTACCCCAACTATCCTGGGTCACGGTCTATGAAACCGCTTCCTGCGGAGCCAACTACGACGGGAGCAGCTACCGCATTTGGAAGGAGATGACCCTCGACAGCTCGCTGACGCTGCGTAACGCACCTGAGGGCGACCCTCGGCGAAGAGTTCACGGTCACACCTATACGCTACGACTGCATATCAACGCGCCTCTTCATGAGGTGATGGGCTGGACGATTGATTTTGGCGATGTGAAAGAGCTCTTCACCCCGATCTTTAAACGCATCGACCATCATCCGTTACACGAATTGGAGGGAATCGACCAGCCGGACGCTGCGAATTTAGCAACCTGGATTTGGAACGAGGTTCAGAGAGTCCTCCCCCAAGTCGACCGCATCGACCTGTACGAACGTCGCGGCTGCGGCGTTATTCTGTCCTCGGCGGATGCTTCCATCGCGCTGCCTATATGAACGCAGGGGCCTTGGCAGGGGCGCTGCGGATACCGCGCAGATGGAAGGCATGTTTGACGGCATGGCCGTGTTCAACGCCGTATCCTGGGATTCAGACGGCCCATGGATCTAACATGACTAGATCCTTGGGACTATTCCGTTGTACGGCCGTTTTGACTGAGTCTACCCACCCTCGCTCGAGGGTTAAGGGGGGAACTCAACATGGCGAACTGGAACGCGCGGGCGGCATTTGCCGCGGCCATACTCATGATTTCGACGGCTTGGGGACAAACCGACCCAGGCCTGCGGCCCGGGGCAATCAATGGACAGACGGCGGCCACGGCCACGAATCCGCTGCCGCTTGCTTCAGTCGCCGCCAACAATCCGGCGGGGGCGCTGGATTTCTTCAAAAATGGGCTCGCCCGGTTCCAGGAGGTGGAGTCCGTCAACGGCGGCGCCAACAACGGGCTGGGACCCCGATTCAACTTCAACCAATGCTCGGGATGCCATGCGCAGCCGACAATCGGCGGCACGGGAGTGATCAACAATCCGCAATCCACGGCGATTGGCAATGGCATAGCCGGACCCAGCGACACGACTCCGACTTTCATTACCCCCCATGGCCCGACGCGGGAAGCCCGCTTCCCGTTCTTCTTCAACAGTAACGGTACCGTCAACACCAATGCTCCGAATGGCGGAGTGGAAACGCTGTTCACCATCAGCGGACTTCCGAATACCAAGGGCTGCACCCTGGCACAACCCAATTTCGCGGGCGCCGCCGCCGCGGGCAATCTCATTTTCCGTATTCCCACGCCAGTATTTGGCGCGGGTCTGCTAGAGAACATCGACGATTCCACGTTGATCGCCGTTAAATTAGCCGCCATGGGCAACGGTCGCGGGGTCAGTGGCACATTCAACCGCAACGGCAACGACGGGACCATCGCCCGTTTTGGCTGGAAGGCGCAGAACAAGTCGCTGCTGCTGTTTTCGGGCGAGGCCTATAACGTGGAAATGGGAATCTCCAACGAGATTTTCCAGCAGGATCGGCCGTTGCCGGAGGAAGAACTGGGGCTGATGGGCAACGGCTTTCCGACCAACTGCCTGAATCTGGCCGGAAAGGGCTATCCGGAAGACACCACCAACTTCACTGCCGCGCAGGGCACCGTCGGGACGGCCGCGAATGCCACCGTACTCAGCGACATCGAAGCTTTCGCCCAGTTCATGCGACTGCTGGCGCCGCCCGTGCCCTCGACCACCACCCCGGGTGGCGCGACTTCGATTGCCAACGGCAATTCGCTGTTCAACTCCGTCGGCTGCGAAATTTGTCACACACCAGCGATCAACTCCACACAACCCTCCAATATCACTCCTTCGCTGGGGTCGACAACGGTGGCCGCGTTCTCGGATCTCGAGATCCATCACATGGGTACGGGACTGGCGGACAACATCTCCCAGGGTGGCGCCGGCGGGGATCAGTTCCGTACCGCGCCGTTGTGGGGACTCGGGCAGCGCATCTTCCTCCTCCATGACGGCCGCGCCACCAACCTGCTCACCGCCATTCAGGCGCACAGCAGCAACGGGTCGGAAGCAAATGTGGTGCTGTCGAACTTCGCTGCGTTGAGCGCCAGTCAGCAGCAGGATCTGCTGAACTTCCTGCGCTCGTTGTAATTGCGTAGCGCCGATCGTTTCCGCCGGGTGAGGCACACGAGTGTCTCGCCCGCGCGAGGGGGGGCAGATATGCAATTTTCAGAGCCGCGCCTGCGGGTACTCCTGGTTTCATTCATGTTGGCATCGGTCCTGCCGCTCGCCGGGGTACGCGAGAGCCGGGCGCAGAAACTGCCAACGGATGTCATCCTGGTCAAGGGCGCTTGGTCGAGCGCCAGCGATTCGGTAACCCCCGTGCCGGAAGGCGGCACCTTGAGCGACCATGTTTACAGCAATCCGTACTTCGGTCTGACCTACACGCTGTCCAGGGATTGGATCAAGAAGTATGACGGCCCGCCTCCCTCGGACAGTGGTTACTACGTGCTCGCGCTGCTCCAGCCCGCCGACACGCTCAAGGGAGCGGCCGGCGGCAGTATCCTGATTGCCGCGGAGGATCTTTTCTTCTCTCCAACCCAGGCCGGCGACGCGCTGCAGCTGATCAATTTTAGTCGCCATCATCTGCAGGCGAACTATAGGGTGACCCGTGAGCCGACCCGCGACAGGATCGCCGGTCATTCTTTCGTTCGTTTTGACTACGTGGCTCCGGCGGCCGGACTGTACTGGCACGTTCTGGCCACGCAAATCCGCTGTCACATTGTCCAATTCGTTTTCACCAGCCGTGACACGAAGCTGATCGAGAAGCTCGTCCAGGACACCGCCACGCTAAAACTGCCGAACGAGGCCGGTGTGGAGGAGGAAATAGGCGGCCGCGGTGCTCCGGTGTGCGTTCGAGACTACGCGCGTGATGAGAACATCGTCCAGAAGGTCGATCCTTTCCTCAGGGATCGCAAATACAACCCCATCCCGGTGCGCGTAATCATTGACCAGGCGGGCAAGGTCAGGCACATCCACTTCCTGAGCGCCTTCCCCGAACAGGCGAGGGCGATCACGGAGGCCTTGTTGCAATGGGAATTCAAGCCCTACCTTCGCGACGGTCGGCCGGTGGAAGTGGAAACCGGAATCCTGTTCGGTCAGTCGCCGCCAAACTTCAAATCGCCGCCGGCGACCGTAACCGCCTCCACGGTCACGAGATGAGCCCCTTGATGAACCATACCTTCCCTGTGGAAGCCGCGGATCGCATCGTCCCACCGCATTCAACTCCAATCTCCGGCCGGCGCAAGCTGGCTCAATAGTCATAACCGAACGGCGGACAGCGGACGCGACGGCGCCGCCGGGAAATTGACAAGGGAGGCGATTTGGTGCGAACTGCCGGCGCTGGTTGCGAGTTTCCGGGCAGGCTGCCTATAGGGGCGGGCCGCGGGAGGGGGGCGCAGGTGATGCTTGTAAGACAAGGGCGATCCGGTCTCCCGGCCTCGCGGTCTCGGCATATTTTGCGTTAGGGTCCACAGAGGCAAGAGGCCTGACTTCGGATGATTCCGAGTATTGCGCTCATCATGACGCTGTGGGGCTCAGTTGCCGCAGTGGCGCGGTCCGTATGTAAAGCGGCCGCCGCCTTCATTGTTACGCTCCAGCCCCCCACGCGCAGTTTTTCTCTGAGTACGATATCCGACGCGGACTGGGATGCCCTGCGTCACCATATCGACAACACTCCTTTCCGACCGCGGTAAACAGCATGAAGAAAACTGACGAGCGTGATTCAACAAAAAACTTTCGCCGCGCCGGCGCTGCCGCCATGGTGTTGACAGTGGGACTCGCAGTGGTGCCCGTATTTGCGCAGAGTTACCTTCCCAGAGAGGCGGGTTCGACGGCGAATACCGCGGACAAGCCACCGGCCGACACGGCTATTCCGAGTTACTACCAGGAGTCGTATCGGGCCTACCAGAAAATGAAGTCCGCCGCGCACGGCGGCACGCAGTACAACCGGGCGCAATACGGCCAAATGCCGGACTGGTCCGGACTGTGGAACCGCGATCCGGCCGAAGGTGTGAAGTTCGATCCCAAGCAGACGGGCAACGGATTCGTGGGCCCTCTCGGGCCCACCACGGCGGATTTGACCCCTCGCTATCGCGCCGCACACGAGGAAAAGCTCCGCCAGGTCGCCGCCGGCAATGAATGGGACCAGTTGAGCGACTGTCTGCCGGCGGGCTATCCCCGATGGTTCACAGAGCCTTTTTTACGGGAGTTCATTGTCACACCGAGCGAGACATGGTGGATCAACGAGCAACAAAGCGAAGCCCGTCGCATCTACACCGATGGCCGCGGTCATATCCCGGACGAGGCGGCGCAGCCGTTGTGGGACGGCGACTCCATCGGGTTCTGGGATGGACAGACGCTCGTGGTTCACACCATTCGGCTGACTCACGGCGAGTATCAGCGTCTGCAGCCGGACTATAGCTACCAGGCCAGCACCTTAGAGCGTCTACGGATGGTGGATCACGACACGCTCGAGGATGAGGTTACCGTGTGGGATCCGAAAGGCTTGCGCACGCCGTGGCACGTGGTCGTGCATTACAAGCGGGGGACCACGCCAGGCTCGCGGATCGACATGTGGTCGTGCGAACAGAACAACAACGTCGTGCGCACCGCGAACGGCGGCTCGCAATTCATCCTCAGAGGTGAGGCTGTCACGATCAAGCGAGACTACAAGGACCCTAACACGTTCTATCTGACCGAGGTGCAGAAGAAGCTGTTCGCGGAAGACGAAGTCGAATCGTCGAAATGAAGCGCAACATGCACCTCCCTAGCATAGAGTGCGCCCGGCCAAGCGGGGTCTCGCCCGCACTGACCAGGCGCCCATTCAGAGGAGTCCGGGTTTGAATAAGTTGTTACTCGCCATTTCCCTCGCCGCCGCGGTCAGTTCCGTCCAGGCACATCACTCGGCGGCGATGTTCGATATGAGCAAGACCTTCACCGTGCAGGGCACCGTGAAGGAGTTTCAATACACCAATCCGCATTCGTGGCTGCAGGTGTTGGTCGTGAATCCCGATGGCCACACCGTGGAGTGGGGCTTCGAGACCGAAGGCCCGTCCACGCTGCTGCGCGTGGGCATCAAGTTGAAGACCTTCCAGCCGGGCGACAAGGTGACCATCGTCGCGCACCCGATGCGGGATGGTCGTCCTGCGGGATCCTGGGTCTCTGCTACCAAGGCCGACGGCACGGTCTATAACCTGCGTCCGGCCCCGAAAGTCGCCGCCAAATAGAATAAGGAGTTGGTACAACGTCGCCACGGCATGTGGAGGAACTGCGGCGCGACGCCGGTTCAGATCTGTCGCGGCGCCTTCGTTGCCAGGTGCTCGAGGAGCTCTCGGAAGCGTGCCGCCGCCAGCATTTTGGAGTTCGGTTCGATCCCCTTGGTACTCACCGCGGCACTCAAGAATTGCGGCTACCAGATGACGGGCTGTGACATAGAGGTATGCGTCGACCATCGCAGCGATGGAACTAACCGTCGTCGAATGCAACATCGAGACACAGCAGTTACGTTCGCCGACGAATCTTTCGACGTCGTAGTCTTCCACGAGCTGTTCGAGCATCTCCGGATCAACCCGGTATTCACACTTACCGAAGTACTGTGGGTCATCAAGCCGAACGGCATTTTGACCCCATCGACACCCAACCTGCGATCACTGGACGGAATCCGGAATTTCCTGTTCCGGGACAGGGCGTTCTCTTGCGCTCCGAGTATCTATCTCGAGTACGAGAAGCTTCAGACAATTGGGCACACGGGTCACGTGCGGGAATACACCTGGACCGAGGTGGTGGAATTCCTGCAGACCATCGGCTTCGTGGTCGGTCACATACCGAGGTGAGTATGAGAAGCGCCTCAAGCGGGCTGTGATCACGCTTCTGCCGAGGTGCAGTCCGTTTGTTGCGTATATCGCTAGGAAGCCTGCGTAGAGGCGGTGCGGGTGTTAGGAGGACACCGGGTAGCGCGTAAGCCTGTAGACGCCGCGCGAGACGCGCTCGATATCTGCGCTACGTTCAAGCTGCACGAGGCGCACCTGATGCAGTCAGGTCGTAGAGCAGGGTA
>JAQGOE010000197.1 GCA_028293725.1 Gammaproteobacteria bacterium
TGGGCCGTGTTTCACCTGCTTGTGATCACGCTGCAAGCCTTCATATTCATGGTGTTGACGGTCGTCTATCTGTCGATGGCGCACGAGCACCACTGATCGCCACAACCAACATCGCGTACTCGTTTCGTTTAGGAGGGTTTAATGGAAAATCTCGCACACGTTCAAGGTATGACGGTTCTCGCCGTCGGCATCATCTTCGGTCTGGGCGCGCTCGGTACCGCCATCGGCTTCGGCATCCTGGGTGGCCGCTTTCTCGAAGGCGCGGCACGCCAGCCTGAGCTGACCCCCATGCTGCAGGTGAAGATGTTCATCGTCGCGGCGCTCGTCGACGCGGTCGCCATGATCGGCATCGGTTTCGCGCTGTTCTTCACGTTCGCGAACCCGTTCACGGCCGGGCTGACACACTAAGAGTGTTGCCGGCAACCGCGCTCGTCAGGAGACAACAGTGAACATCAATCTCACGCTCATCGTGCAGATGCTCGTGTTCATCGTGCTCATCTGGTTCACGATGAAGTTCGTCTGGCCAATGATTCTCGGGCCGATGGAAGAGCGCGCGAAGAAGATCGCGCACGGGCTGGCTGCCGCCGACCGTGGCGAAGAGGCGCTCTCCAAAGCGCGTGACGAAGCCGAGACGATTGTGCGCGCCGCGCGCGAGCGTGCCTCGCAGATCATCGAGCATGCGAATCACCAGGCGAACGAGCTTGTGGAGCAGGCGAAGGGCGTTGCAACCTCGGACGCCGTACGCATCAAGGCAGCCGCCGAGCAACAGACCGAGCTCGAAACCTCACGTGCACGCGAAAGCCTGCGTCGTGAAGTGGCGCAGATCGCCGTACAGGCCGCCTCGAAACTGCTGGAGCGCGAGATCGATCCGAAGACGCATGCCGATCTTCTCAGCAAGCTGGCCACGCAGATCTAAGGGCAGACATCGTAATGGCCGACAAGACCACCATCGCTCGACCCTACGCCAAAGCGGCGTTCGCGGAAGCGCGTGGCGCGAAGAGCCTCGGACCCTGGTCTGACGCGCTACACACTGCCGCTGCTGTCGTGACGGATCCGCGGGTCGAAACGTTGATTGGCAACCCCCGTGTGAAATCCGCGGACCTGGCGCAGTTGGTTATCGACATCGCTGGCCCGGCAATTGGTGACCACGGAGCGAACTTCGTGCGCACGCTCGCCGAAAACCATCGTCTCGCCTACCTTCCCGAGATCTCGGTGTTGTTCGACGAGCTGAAGGACGAAGCTGAAAAAGTCGTCGACGTGACGGTGACTTCCGCCGCGCCCCTGGACGACGGGCAGCGGAAGACGCTGACGGCCGCATTGGAGCGCCGGTTGAAGCGCGGCATCCGTATGCAGTGTCATACCGATCCCTCGCTCATCGGCGGAGCCGTGTTACAGGCGGGCGATCTCGTCATCGACGGATCGCTGCGTACGCAGCTGAACCGAATCACGTACGAGCTGACGGCTTAAACCGTAAAGAATTCATAGGATCTAAGACATGGCGATTAAAGCGACCGAGATCAGCGACCTCATCAAGCAGCGGATCGATAACTTCAAGTCGGTCACTGAGGCCCGCAACGTCGGCACGATCGTCTCCGTCACCGACGGCATCTGCCGCATTCACGGCCTCGCGGATGCGAAGTACGGCGAGATGCTCGAGTTCCCTGGCAACACCTTCGGACTGGCGCTGAACCTCGAGCAGGACTCGGTCGGCGCGGTCGTGTTGGGTGAGTACAAACACCTCGGCGAAGGCGACACGGTCAAGACCACGAACCGCATTCTCGAAGTGCCCGTGGGTCCGGAGTTGCTCGGCCGCGTGGTCGATGCACTCGGAAATCCGATCGACGGCAAGGGTCCGATCAAGGCGACCCGCACCGCTCCGATCGAGCGCGTGGCGCCGGGTGTTATTTATCGTAAGTCGGTGAGCCAGCCGGTACAGACGGGCTACAAGGCGATCGACTCGATGGTCCCGATCGGCCGCGGCCAGCGCGAGCTCATCATCGGCGACCGTCAGACCGGCAAGACCGCGATCGCCATCGATACGATCATCAACCAGAAGTCCTCCGGCATTAAGTGCATCTACGTCGCGATCGGCCAGAAGCAGTCGACCATCGCGAACGTCGTGCGCAAGCTCGAGGAACACGGTGCCATGGGGCACACCATTGTCGTCGCCGCTTCTGCTTCCGTGCCGGCCGCCTTGCAGTACATTTCGGCGTACTCGGGTGTGACGATGGGCGAGTACTTCATGGACAACGGTGAAGACGCTCTCATCATTTACGACGATCTGTCGAAGCAGGCTGTGGCCTATCGCCAGATCTCGTTGCTCCTGCGCCGTCCGCCCGGCCGCGAGGCGTATCCCGGCGACGTGTTCTATCTCCACAGCCGCCTGCTCGAGCGCAGCGCCCGTGTGAATGAAGAGTACGTCGAGATGGTGTCGAAGGGCGCCGTCAAAGGTAAGACGGGCTCGCTCACCGGGTTGCCCATCATTGAGACCCAAGCGGGCGACGTCACGGCGTTCGTGCCGACGAATGTCATCTCGATCACCGACGGACAGATCTTCGTCGAAACCGACCTCTTCAATGCAGGTATCCGTCCCGCGATGAACGCCGGTATCTCGGTGTCGCGCGTCGGTGGCGCCGCGCAGACCGACATCATCAAGAAGCTCGGCGGCGGTATCCGTCTTGCCCTCGCGCAGTACCGCGAGCTGGCCGCGTTCTCGCAGTTCGCGTCCGACCTCGACGAGGCGACCCGCAGGCAGCTCGAGCGCGGTCAGCGTACGACTGAGGTCATGAAGCAGAAGCAGTACGCGCCGATGTCGGTCGCCGAGATGGCTCTGACGATCTACGCGGTGAACAACGGCTTCATGGATAAAGTCGAGCTGAAGAAGATCACCGACTTCGAGGCGGCGCTGCAGAGCTTCGCCCGCTCGAACTACAAGTCGCTGCTCGATGGCATCAACGCGACGCCGAAGTTCAGCAAAGAGAACGAGGCGGCGCTGAAGAAGTGCATCGAGGACTTCATCGCCACGGGCACCTACTAAAGGCCACCAGCCATGCCCGGCACGAAGGAAATCCGCACCAAGATCGCGAGTGTGAAAAGCACTCAGAAGATCACGAAGGCCATGCAGATGGTGGCCACGAGCAAGATGCGCCGCGCGCAGGAGCGGATGAAGCTCGCGCGTCCGTACGCGCAGAAGATGCGCAACGTGATCGGTCACCTCACCGAGGCGAACCCGGACTACAAGCACCCTTTCCTGCAGGAGCGCGACGTCAAGGGCGTCGGCATCATCGTCGTCTCGACGGATCGCGGGCTGGCGGGCGGCCTGAATGCCAACACGTTCAAGCAGACACTGCTGCTCATGCGCGAATGGCAGGGTAAGGGCGCGAACGTGAGCCTGTGCATCATTGGCTCGAAGGGGATCGCTTTCTTCCGCCGGCTCGACGCGAAGATCCTCGGCAACGTCGCGGGCCTGGGCGACCGCCCGCACATCAAGGATCTCATCGGGACCGTAAAGGTGATGTTGGATGCGTACCGGAATGGCGAGATCGACCGCCTGTTCCTGGTGAACGCGCAGTTCCTCAACACCATGACGCAGAAGCCTACGGTGGAGCAGCTGTTGCCCGTAGTGGCCACCGACACCGAGGGACTGGCCGAGCACTGGGACTACATCTACGAGCCGGAGGCGAAGACGATCCTGGAAGGCCTGCTCATGCGCTACATCGAATCGCAGGTGTACCGCGCGGCGGTCGAGAACGTCGCTTCCGAGATGGCCGCGCGCATGGTCGCCATGAAGGCAGCCTCCGACAATGCCGGCAAGCTCATCGGCGAATTGCAATTGATCTACAACAAGGCCCGCCAGGCCGCGATCACGAAAGAGCTTTCGGAGATCGTGGGCGGCGCGGCGGCTGTTTGAGGGAATTTCAGTATGACCACCACTGCCGAAGGCAGAATTACGCAGATCATCGGCGCCGTCATCGATGTTCAGTTTCCGCGGGAGTCTATCCCGCACGTCTACGAGGCGCTGAAACTGAAAGACGTCGAGCTCACGCTCGAAGTCCAGCAGCAGCTCGGCGATGGCGTCGTGCGTACGATTGCGATGGGTAGCTCGGAAGGCCTCAAGCGCGGTCTGCTCGTCCGCTCCACCGGAGCGCCGATTTCTGTTCCCGTCGGCAAGGGCACCCTGGGCCGCATCATGGACGTGCTCGGTGCCCCGCAGGACAACCGAGGCGAGGTGGAAGCGAAGGAGCACCTGCCGATTCACCGCGCGCCACCGTCATTCGCCGAGCAAGCGGGTGGTCAGGATCTGTTGGTCACGGGCATCAAGGTTATCGATCTCCTCGTTCCCTTCGCGAAGGGCGGTAAGGTCGGCCTGTTCGGCGGCGCTGGCGTGGGCAAGACCGTCAACATGCTCGAGCTCATCAACAACATCGCTAAGCAGTACAGCGGCCTGTCGGTATTCGCGGGCGTCGGCGAGCGTACCCGCGAAGGTAATGACTTCTATCACGAGATGATCGAGTCGGGAGTTATCGACAAGGACAACCTGTCGAACTCGAAGGTCGCGATGGTGTACGGTCAGATGAACGAGCCGCCGGGTAACCGCCTGCGTGTGGCGCTCACCGGTCTCACCATGGCCGAATATTTCCGCGATGAAGTCCGCGAGGACGGCGGTAAGGGCCGCGACGTGCTGTTCTTCGTCGACAACATCTATCGTTATACCCTCGCGGGTACGGAAGTGTCGGCGCTCCTCGGACGTATGCCGTCCGCGGTAGGTTATCAGCCGACATTGGCCGAAGAGATGGGCGTTCTTCAGGAGCGCATCACCTCCACGAAGACCGGTTCGATCACCTCGATCCAGGCGGTCTACGTGCCTGCGGACGACTTGACCGACCCGTCGCCCGCCACGACGTTCGCGCACTTGGACGCGACTGTGGTGTTGTCTCGTCAGGTCGCGTCGCTGGGTATCTACCCTGCTGTGGACCCGCTCGACTCCACGAGCCGCCAGCTCGACCCTCTCGTTGTCGGCGAAGAGCACTACAACACCGCCCGCGGTGTACAGGCCGTGCTCCAGCGCTACAAAGAACTGCAGGACATCATCGCGATCCTGGGTATGGACGAGCTCTCGGAAGATGACAAGCGAGTGGTGTATCGCGCACGTAAAGTGCGTAACTTCTTGTCGCAGCCGTTCAACGTTGCGAAGGTGTTCACGGGCCAGGACGGCAAGATCGTCTCGCTCAAGGACACCATCCGCGGCTTCAAGGGTATTATCAGCGGCGAGTTCGACTCGCTGCCCGAGCAGGCTTTCTACATGGTCGGTACCATCGAAGAAGCCCAGGCCAAGGCCAAGACCCTGCAATAACCGCGGATTGAAACTCAACATGGCCGAGCAACACACCATCCAGGTCGATATCGTCAGCGCCGAAGGCGAGATCTTCTCCGGCCCGGCGACGATGGTGTTCGCGCCGGCCTCCGAAGGCGACCTCGGCATCGCGCCCCGGCACGCGCCGCTTCTCTCGCTGCTGAAGGCGGGAGAGGTGCGCGTGCAAACGCCTGAAGGGCCGCAGCAGTCCTTCTTCGTCGGCGGTGGGGCGATCGAAGTGCAGCCCAACAAGGTCACGGTGCTCGCCGATACGGCGATCCGCGCGCATGACGTGGATGAGGCCGCAGCTCTCGCAGCGAAGGAACGTGCAGAGGAAGCTCTACGGGACCGACCCGGCCACATCACGCAGGCCGAGGCGCTCGCCGAGCTCGCCCGCGCCGCTGCCTTGCTGAAGTTCGCGCAGAAACTCCGGAATCCGCGAGGCTGATCGCTGGACCCTTCGCCAGACGACCCGCTTCCTCCTCCCGTCGCCGCTCCCGATCCGACGCGGCATCGCTTGCGTGCAGGCCTGCTGCGTAACCTTTCGAGCGGCTTCAAGCTTCTGCTCCTGCGGCGTCTGCCGCCGGGCAGCTTCGTCCGCACTTTCGACCAGCTATTCGTCCTTTTCCTCCTGAACATCGTCGTCTGGGCCGGCCTCGCCACCCTGCATGCCGAGACCGGCTCGCAGTTCAAGGTCGATGGCACGTTCGGCTGGGCCTGTTACCTGTTGCTCGGCTTGTTCGGTTGCGGCCTCGTTGCGAGAGCGCAGGAGCGCGCGGCGGACACGCGCGGACTGTTGATTCCGACTCTGGCGGTGACCCCTTACGCGCTCGTGGTGTTCTGGTTGGCAGGCGACACGGCCCTGGTGGCCGCCCGGCCTGTAACGGCCTTATTGGTGGGCGTCGTCTACCTGCTGGTGTTGACTGTAAGAATTCTGCGCGCCGCTTATGGATTCGTCCGTGTCCGCGCGGCGCTCGTGGCGATCCTGCTCGTCATGGCGACACCCTGGATGCTCGCAACCCTGAATCTGGAAACACGTCTGTGGGTGGCTGGTGACGCCCAGGACGAACAGGACTCCGACGACGCCGCGGAGGAGGAGCCGCTCCTGTACGACCAGCCGTCGCGCATCGCCGCGGCTGTCGAGCGTGTGGCGCCGAGCGAGGGCAAGCCGGCGGTGTTTTTCGTCGGCTTTGCCGGGGATGGTGACCAGAATATTTTCAAGCGCGAGGCTGTGTTCGCGCAGTCGGTGTTTGCCGATCACTTCGGCTCGGCGGACCGCTCGATGGAGCTCATCAACGATGTCGACGATCGCGACTCGTATCCGCTCGCCACGGTGTCGGGGCTGACGGACGGACTCAGGCTTCTCGCCGGGCGCATGAACCCGGACGAGGATGTGCTCGTTCTCACGCTTACCTCGCACGGGTCCCGGGAGGGCCTCGAGGTGACCAACGGATCGCTGCCTCTGTTGCAGCTGGGGCCGACAGAGCTGCGACAGGCCCTCGATGAGTCCGGGATCAAGTGGCGCGTGCTCATCGTGTCGGCGTGCTACTCCGGCGTCTTTCTCGAGCCACTGGAGACCGACTTCACTTTTATCGCGACCGCTTCCGATTCGGAACACAGCTCCTTCGGCTGTGCGGATGATCGCGACCTCACGTATTTCGGGGAAGCGTTCCTCAAGGACTCGGTTCCCACGACCGCCTCGCTCGAAGAGGCGTTCAAGAAGGCAGCCGACCTCATCCAGCACCGCGAGACCGCCGAGCACCTGGAACACTCCAATCCCCAGCTCTACGTGGGGCCGGCTATCCGGAAAAAGCTTGCGCAGCTGGAGCACGGTGGCCAGGACCATAAGCACGCGGACGCTGTGGTCGTCCAAAGGTAGGTCACGTCCAGCCGGCTCACGCTGCGTTAAACTCGTCCAACTATGGCTAAAAAACCCCTCACGCCCGCGCCGCGTCGCGTTGCACCCCTCTCCATCGTCATCCTGGCCGCCGGCCAGGGTAAGCGCATGAAATCGGCGCTCCCGAAAGTCCTGCAACCGCTGGCGGGACGGCCACTGCTGAAGCACGTGATCGACACGGCCAAGCTGCTGGAGCCCGCCGCCATCCAGATCGTGTACGGACACGGCGGAGACCAGGTGCGTGAGGTGTTGAAGGACGAGCCGGTCTCCTGGGTGTTGCAGGCAGAGCGTCTCGGAACCGGGCACGCCGTCATGCAGGCGATGCCGGCCGTTCCGAACGATCACATGGTGCTCGTGCTTTACGGAGACGTGCCGCTCATCAGTCGCGCTACGCTGACCGAGCTGCTGGCGCGCGCCGGATCCAACCAGACCGGGCTCCTGACCGTGGAGCTCGATGACCCCACCGGCTACGGCCGGATTGTCCGCGGCAAGCGCGGCCGGGTGCAAAGGATCGTGGAACAGAAGGACGCCTCCAACAGGGAGCTCAAGATCCGCGAATGCAACACCGGTGTCATCGCGGCGCCCGCCCGACTGCTGAAGAAGTGGCTCAAGAGCGTGCGCAACGACAACTCGCAGGGCGAGTACTACCTCACGGACGTCATCGGGATGGCCGCCAGCGAGAAAGTCGAGGTGAGTCCGCTGGTCACCGCGAATGTCGTCGAAGTGTTGGGAGTCAATGACAAACTCCAACTGGCGGATCTGGAGTCAGCCTTCCGGCGCCAGGTGACACGCGAGTTGATGGTCGCCGGCGTTACCGTCGTCGATCCGACGCGCCTCGACGTACGCGGTACGGTCACGCACGGAGCCGATGTCTTCATCGATGTGAACGTCGTACTGGAAGGCAATGTGAAGTTGGGTGATCGCGTCCATATTCATCCGAACTGCGTGATCCGCAATAGCGAGATCGGGGACGACACCGAAGTTTTTCCCAATGTCGTCATCGACAGCACCGTTATCGGGGCCTCCTGCAATATCGGGCCGTTCGCCCGCTTCAGGCCGACATCGACGCTCTCGAATGGCGTCCACGTCGGTAATTTCGTCGAAGTAAAGAACTCCACCTTGGGAGAGAGCTCCAAAGCGAACCACCTCTCGTACGTAGGTGATGCCGCGGTCGGCAGCCGGGTGAATATCGGCGCGGGCACCATCATCGCGAATTACGATGGGGCCAATAAACATCGCACGAATATCGCGGATGACGTCCACACGGGATCCAACAGCGTACTCGTCGCGCCGATCGACGTAGGCGCCGGTGCCACGATCGCCGCCGGTTCCACCGTTGCGCGTGCGGTTCCCGCCGGAAAACTCACGGTCGCTCGTGCGCGCCAGACCACGATCGAAAACTGGCAGAGGCCAACCAAACAAGGGAAGTAGAGAGAGTGAAGGACGCTTATGAATAACGACGCGATGCATGTATTCCTGCCTTACCTGCCACTCGTTATCGTCGCCATCTTCCTCATCCGCCGCACGCGCCAGCCCCGCGTGATCCGCCCCGGGCAACTGTGGATCTCGCCGGCCATTCTCGTCGTTGCAATCGGATTTTACGTTTACGGCGCTATGCAGCGGGGCCCGCTGTTGCACCCGTTGGAGTGGCTCGCGATCCTGGGCACGACAGTCGTCGGAGCCGCACTCGGCGCTGTGCGCGCCCACTCGGTGCGCTTGAAGAGACATCCCGAGACCGGCGCGATCGAAGCGACCTTGTCCGCCTGGGGCCTCATCATCATTCTCGCGTGGATCGGCAGCCGAATGTTGCTGAAGCAATCGGGTTGGGTCGGCGCGAGCGAGCCGTTCGGTATCTACACGGACGCGAGCATGTCGCTGGCGCTCGGCGTCGTGGTGGCTCAAGCCGTCGTGCTGTCCCGACGCTGCCAGGCCGTGGTAGCAGAGTACACTCAATCATCAGACAGGCTCCCGGAAGCGCGGTCTGAGCCTGGAGGTTAAATGCGTTTAAGACACTTCGGTGCGCTGCTGCTGGCGGCGCTTGCCTGCGGCACTTCATTGGCCGCCGGCGATGACATCCCGCCGGAGATCGCGGCTAAAATCCGTGCCACCCTGCACGAGCGCATTCCGGAACTGCAGGTCGAGAGCATTCACAAATCGCCGGTGGCCGGTCTGTACGAGCTCAATACGGGAGCTGAGCTGCTCTACACGAACGACGGGACGTTGATTTTTGCCGGCCGGATTGTCGATTCCAAATCGCGCGAGGATCTGACCGCTGCGCGCTGGAACGAGCTCAACGCCATCGACTTCAATGCACTGCCGCTCGATCTTGCGATCAAGAGCGTCCGCGGCGACGGCAGCCGCAAGCTAGCGGTCTTCGCCGATCCGTTGTGTCCCTACTGTCGCCAGCTCGAGCAGGAGATGCAGGGCGTGACGAACGTGACCGTTTATACCTTCCTGTTTCCACTCGAGACTCTTCACCCGGGAGCGAGTGTCAAGGCCGTCGCTATCTGGTGTTCGAAGGATCGCAGCAGTGCCTGGTCGAAGTGGATGCTGCAGAAGACAGAACCCGGCGATACACGCTGCACCGGCGCGCCGCTCGACAAACTGCAGGCGCTCGGCGAGAAGCTCCACGTCGATTCGACGCCGACCCTGTTCACTGCCGACGGCAAGCGTACGCGGGGCGCGATAAAACATAACGAGATCGAGCAGTTACTCGCTAATACGCACAAGTGATGGAGCATTTGCGACTGACCGCGTCACGTTTGGTTCCCCTTTTGAAATGTCGCTGTAGCACTTGTTCGCTACCTTGCACGCGTTCCGCACAAGAACGCGCCGAGGTGAGGATATGAGTGCGTCTGAAGAACAGCGAGCCGAGTGGCTCGATCCTGAGTTCTGGGAGCGTCTCGATCGCCTCGAAGGCCGCCACCAGAAAGTCCAGTCCGAACACGAGAGCGCGCGACGCGGTCTCGAGCGTGTGACGCCGCGCGAGGCCGAAGAATTGCGCAGTGCCTGGCGTCGCTACTGTGAAGTCATCGACGAGCTCGACAAGACCTCCGCGGAGTTCGAAACTCTGCGCACCTGCTCCGGGTGAGCCCGATCGGCCCCATGAAGCTGCTGTCGCGCCGGGCACTGGATCAGCTCGGTACCCTCCAGGCCAGCGTGCAGGAGCTCACCACTCATCGGAACACCGCCCTGCGGATGTTCATCGCCAGCCGCAACACCACGACGGCCATGGCGCAGCGGGAGTTCTGGCTGGAGTTTGCCTGGGTGGATCAGGAATATCGGATCGCGGTCCGTCGCCTGGCGCAGTTCTGCGCCGAGCATCGGGACAATTCGGGCAGCCGCTGGCGCATGCAAACGGCCTGAAGTTCCCAACACCCTGGCCGGGTGTCGGGAGCGCCTGATCTTTAGACGAGTCGCTTGCGGACCAGGCCGCCGAGCAGCGCCAGACCCGAGAACAGCAGCGGCAGCGCCGCGGGCAGCGGTACGGGTGACAGGTTGAGATTCCCGGAGTAGCTTCCGCCGGACGCGCCGACGACGTCGCCTCTGACTTCCAGGACGTAAGTACCCGCACCGAGCATGATGTCGCTGAGTGCCGAGATTTGTCCCGACTCCGATCCCACGGTGAAGTTGACTGGTGTACTCCACCCTCCCTGCAGGCCGTTCACAGGGCCGAGCACTGGCAGAGACGAGTTCCCGGCGGCCGTGTAGACGCGCATCTGCAGGTTGTCGATCTGCAGGAGGTTCTGCAAATTGATGGTCGAGGACACGGCGTCGATCGTCGAGGCCGCCACGGTGAATTCGAAGTCGTTGTAGAAATTGTAGGTATTGCTGGCGCTGCCGCCGCTCACCAGGACGCTCGAGCTGCACGCCTGGCAACCGAACGAATTGCCGAAAGTGTCCGTCGCCGGCAGGGTTGTGTAGGCCGTACCCTGTCCGGTGGGCCCCGAAGTGCTGGTGAGGCCTGGACCGAGATCCTGAAAGCTCAGCGCCGCCGCGCCGGCGGTTTGATGGACGAGACTCAACCCCGCCGCGCTCAGCAGCGCGGAGAATGCCTTAATCTTATTGATACGCATGGGAACCGTTCATTTTGGTGCGAGGTGCACTTTGTCAAACGGAAGATGCCGTGCCCATATGACACTGAGACTAAAATCTCGTGACAGCGAATCACGCAGTGCTGTATTCCCGTTCCTTATTAGTATCCTGTACTTACACGGCCTTAGCGCGACCAGGGAGTTTGAAGGATGACGACCCGCAGGAGGTTTCTGACAACAGCGGCCGCGGTCACCGCTGCCGGGCTGTTGCCGGCGCGACACGCACGCCCGGCCGAGAGCTTCAGGTTTTCAACCAACCCCTTTTCGCTCGGCATCGCTTCGGGATACCCGAGTCCCGATGGCATGGTGCTGTGGACGCGTCTCGCGCCATCTCCTCTCGAGCCCGGCGGTGGCATGCCACCGGAAGTCGTTCCCGTCGACTGGGCGATCGCCACCGATGAGCGCATGCACTCGGTCGTGCAACATGGCACGGACTACGCCACTCCAGAGTGGGCGCACTCCATACACGTCGAGCCTTCGGGTCTCGATCCCGGACGTGACTACTGGTATCGGTTCGAGTCCGGCGGTTCGCGCAGTCCTATTGGCCGCACCCGGACCGCTCCGACATATGGCGTGCCGCTGGACCGCCTGAAACTGGGTCTCGTGAACTGCCAGCACTATGAGCAGGGGTATTACACCGCCTACCGTCACATGCTGGCCGACGATCTCGACCTCATCGTTCACGTCGGCGACTACATTTATGAGGGCAACTCGGTTAAAAAAGTCCGGCATCACAACATGCCGGTCGCCTTCACGCTCGACGACTATCGCGCCCGCCACGCGTTGTATCGCACCGACCACGATCTCGCGAACGCGCACGCCGCCACTCCGTGGCTCGTGATCTGGGACGATCACGATGTGGCGAATGATTACGCCAGCGATGTATCGGAAGACGATGACGACCCGCAACTCTTCCTCGCTCGCCGTGCCGCCGCGTATCAAGCCTATTACGAACACCTGCCATTGCCGCGTTGGGCCGTCCCTTCCGGACCCGCGATGCGGCTTTATGCCAGCCGGAGTTTCGGCGACCTCGCGTCGATCGTCCTGTTGGATCAGCGCCAGTATCGGGCTCCCGAGGCTTGTCCGCCGCTGGGGCGGGCCGGGGGCCATCGCGTCGACGAGTCGAAGTGTCCTGAGCTCGACGATCCGAGCCGTACCATGTTGGGCGGGCGCCAGGAAGCCTGGGCGCAGGGCCAGCTCACTTCGAGCCAGACCCGCTGGAATCTGCTCGCGCAAGGCACACTCATGGGACACAACAATGAAGTGGCGCTCCCCGAACATCGCTACTGGACGGATGCCTGGAACGGGTATCCGGCAGCGCGCGAGCGTCTCATGAAATTCCTATCCGAGCGCCACGTCGCCAACCCGGTGGTTCTGTCCGGCGATATCCACGCGTTCGTCGTGAGCGGACTGCATCTAAAGGCCGCCGACCTGGACTCGCCCTTGGTCGCGCCTGAGTTCGTGGCCACGTCGATCAGCTCGGACGCGGTTCCCGAGCAGTACTTCGAATCGGCGCGCAAGTTGAATCCCAATCTGCTCACCGCGACTGGCGAGCACCGGGGCTACGTGAGGCTGGATATCACGAAGGACACTCTGCGCGCGGACCTCATATCGATAGATACCGTGAAGGTGCCGGAGTCCGGCCGTAGCACCCTGGTGTCCTACGTCGTGGAGTCCGGCAAGCCGGCGCTCGTCCGCGTGTAATTCATTTGTATGACATCGCTGCACTCACGTCAGCCGAATGCGACATTTCACTAAACTGTCTTGAGTCGCCGTTAGTCTGCCGGAACACCCTGGGGATTCCGTGCAGCTGTTCCTTGCATTCATAGTAGCGCTCTCCGTCACCGCGGCATTGATTCCGCTCCTGGTGCGTTGGGCGCCTACCATCGGGCTGACCGACGCGCCCGGGCCGCGCAAAGTGCATTCCATACCGGTGCCGCGGGTTGGCGGGCTCGCCATGGCAGTGGGGTTGCTGCTGCCCACATTGATCACCGTCGAGTTGACCCCGGCCATCCGCGGGCTGCTCCTCGGGTTGGTGGTGCTGTTGCTGTTCGGTCTCTGGGACGATCGTGTGACCCTCGGCTATCGGACGAAGTTCGCCGGCCAGGTTCTGGCGGCGGGCCTGTGCATGATCGTCGGCAACGTCCATGTCGGGACTCTCATGATCGGGAGTGTGATTGTCCTGCCCCAGGCGGTCTCGATCGCCATTACTTTCATCTTCCTGGTCGGGATCACGAATGCGGTCAACCTGGCCGATGGTCTCGATGGGCTGGCCGGCGGCCTGGTGTTGTTGTGCCTGTGCGCGATAGCCCTGTTCGCGGCGATGAGCGGCAACCTCACCGTGGCCGAAATGGCCCTGATCGAAGCGGGCGCGGTGTTGGGATTTCTGCGCTTCAACACGCACCCGGCGCGAATCTTCATGGGTGACAGTGGTAGCCAGATGCTCGGATTCAGCGTGGGCGCGCTCGCCCTGCTGGCGACCCAGGGCGAAGCCTGCCCGTTGAGCGCGGCACTGCCGCTGCTGCTTCTTGGTCTGCCGATCATGGACACCCTGACGGTAATGCTCACCCGCATACGTGCGGGTCGCTCCCCGTTTTCCGCGGACAGCAACCACCTGCACCATCGCCTGCTTGCTCTCGGCTTCGCGCATCGGGAGGCCGTTCTCCTGATCTACATGATGCAAGTGGCGCTCGTGCTCCTGGCCTACTCGCTGCGTTTCGAGTCCGATTCCGAGGTCTTCCTGGCGTTCTGCGTGTTCGCCGGGATGGTGCTGGGATTGCTGCGTCGGGCGGCGCAGTTGGGCTGGCGCCTGAAATACCTCGGCGAGAGCAGCGGCTTCCGCCATTACATCAACGGATTCTCGCCGGCCGCGCGGATTCCCACGTTGGCGCTCGGAGTCATGACCACGTGCCTCGTCATCTACGCGACGACGGTGCTCGCGTCGAACCGCCGGGTGGGGGCCGACCTTGGGCTCATGTGTCTCGGGATGTTGATCGTGTTGCTGCTCCTGAGCTCCTGGAAAGCGCAGCGCTCGCTGCAGTGGTTCGAGCGCACCGCGACCTACATCAGCGTCGTGCTGCTCGTCTATCTCGACCAGACGATGCCGAACAAGCCACCCCTCTTCACCACCCTGTCGTGGACTTGCGTGGGAATAACGGGTGCCGCCGCACTGGTCCGCTTCTGGCTGTCGCCGACCCGCCGCTTCGAGCTCACAACACTCGATCTCATCGTGCTCTTCATCGCTCTGGTGCTGCCGAACCTGCCGGGATCGATCACGTTACCCGCGGATCTTCCGGGCGGTATAGCCAAGGCGGTCATCCTGCTCTACGTCGTGGAGATGCTGCTGACCATCGACTTTATGCGACTGATGCCCAGGATGTTCCTGATGCTCACCCTTGCCGTGATCGCCGGGCGCGCATTGTTTGGTTTGGCTGCCTGAGCGCGCGACCGGAGCCAAAAGGCCGCCCGTCCTGTCATAGGTTCGTCACACGCTCCACCTACATTGCCGATCCCGTCACTGAAGACTCAAAACAACCGGGATTGAAGGGCAATGTCGACACTTTCCTGGCTCTCCCGTGTGCCGCTGCTGGCATGCCTGCTCGCTTGCGTGAATGCGCACGCCCAGACGGTCCTCTTCAACAAGGTGCACACCATCGCGGCGGCGACTCAGGCGGTGCCTGTCGAGGAAACCTTGACCATCACTACCGCCGGCAACTATCAGGTTACGCTGGTGGACCTGGGCTCGCAGATTTCAGCGGGCGCGGCGCTAACCGCGGTGGAGCTTGCCATCACCAGCGGAAACACCGTCGTCGGTACGCCCCTCACCGCAGCTGGTAGCGCGCAATTTGCCGCGACGCCCGGGACCTACATCATTCATGTAGTCGGCATCCCGGCGATGACCACGGATACCGGTGGCAACACGGTGACGACGCCGTACTCCGGCCTCATCGGCATTCAAATCACCAACGTCGCCAACAACACTCAGGTGGCGGCCTTTTCAGACACTCTCGCGTTCCCCCCGTCGTCGACCGGTAGCGTCAATAACGTTGGCGTTGTCAACGACACGTTTACCGTTTCGACCGCGGACAATTTCCAGGTCAGTCTTTCGGATCTGCAACTGCCCCAGGCACTGGGCCAGCTGACGATGGCCATCGCCGTGCAAGGCGGCTCCATTGTTACAAACTCAGTCCTCGCCACCGCGCCCGGCTCGCCGACTGCCACGTCGACAGTTGCGCTGCAACCCGGTACCTATCGCATCGTTGCAGCCGGACAAGGGGGCGTGGTCAATGCCGGTCTGTACAGTGTGACCCTAACTTCTGGCTCGGGCGCCGGTACGATCGCCTATAGCAACACGACACCGGTCGGCACCGTTGCCTCGGTCGGCAGCGTGAATCTGAACGCGGGTGGCAGCTATACGCTGGGACTCAACGATCTATCCTATCCACAACCACTGTCCGCCCTGGCGGGAGCGGTGACACTCAACGGGCAGATCGCCGCGGAACTCACGGCCGCTGGTACCAGTCAGCCGTTTGCTTCCGTCTCCGGGGCCTACCAGGTATTCGCGCTGGCTACCGCCGCCCCCGCCGTCGCCGCGACGGCTACTGCTCCCGCGGTTCCCGCGGCGGGGAGCTACACGCTTGCGCTAAGTCCGCAAAGCGGGGCGCCCGCGCTGAGTACCGCGCGCGCGGTGACGGCCGGCGGTACCACAGATCCGACGCCCTACGGCTTCGATACCAACCTGACGACCGCCGGGGTTTACGCTTTCAACCTGGGCGATTTCGCGTTTCCCACTCAATTCGTCTCGATCGGCGCGATTGCCGTGCAGAGTGGCGCCTTGCTCGGGCAACCGTTGAAACTGGCCGGTACGCAGAACGTCACCGCGGCGGCAGGTCCGGTCACGTTGCTGGTATTCGCACAGCCGGGCGCCTCCGGCAGCCTGTTTGATGTCAATCTCACGGCCAGCGGTGCCAGCCCGGTGTTCGACCAGACGCAAGGGGTGGGCCAGCTCTTCACGGCGCAACAGGTTGCCGTTACCACGGCGGGCGCCTACGCGGTTAACGTGGCAGACGTCGGCTTTCCTGCGCCCCTGAAAACCTTCGCGGTCATCGTGACTCGAGGTACGACACAAGTCGGCTCTGCCTACGGCAGCGGCCAGATCCCGTTCACCGCCGCCGCGGCTGGCAATTATTTCATCAACTTCATTGCGCAGCCGGCCGCCGCTGCTCAAAGCACGGGCTCCGCCCTGACCATGGCCTCCTTCCAGGCGGGAACGTACTCCCTGAACGTCGGAACGGCGCCTGTCGTGAATCTGACCTCGGATGTCTCATCGGTTACCTCGGGCGGTGTGGCTCACCTGAGCTGGACCACCGTCAACGCGAGCAACTGCGCCGCGTCCGGCGGATGGACCGGCGACCAGATGCCGAACGGTACTGCGACCACCGCGGCGCTTACCGCGGATACGACATTCACGCTTACTTGCACCGGGGCAGGGGCTACCGGCACCGGCACCGTTACGGTCAAATCAACTGCCGCGACGACACCACCGCCGGCAAGCGGCGGTGGTGGCCACGGCGGCGGCGGTGCGCTCACTGTGGATCTGCTACTTGCGTTGCTCGCAGCGACGGCCTTACGCGGGACTGCGCGGAGGTCTACGTGACCACTTTCAACACCGCCACCCTGTTTACGTCTGTTGCTGTTTGCAGCGTGTTGGTTGCGGGATGTGATGGAGCGCAGTCGCGCCTCGCGAGCTACATGCACCGCGGGCAGGATTACTTCGCGCAGGGTGACTTCGCGAAGGCCAGCATCGAATTTCGCAACGCGCTGCAAATCGCACCCAAAGATCCGCTTGCCCAGGTCATGGAGGGACGTGCGGCGGAGCATCTGGGACGACTGCCGGAGGCCCTGTCACTCTACCAGGCCGTCGTCGATTCACCCGTTGAGAGTCTAGAAGCTCGCCGGAGCCTCGGCCGTATGCTGATTGAGCATGGCCAACCACAGCGCGGTCTCGACGTGCTGGCGCCCGCCATCGCGAAACATCCGGACGACGTCGACTTGCTCGTATGGCGCGCCGCGGGCAAGGCACGCCTCCAGAATCTGGATGGCGCTCGTGCCGATGCCGATCGCGCTTTGCAGCTTGCGCCTGACAACGCGGATGCCATTTCGGTGCGTGCAGGCCTGTACCAGCAAGCGGGCGATCTTGCGAGTGCCGCGCAGCTACTCGAGGCCGCCGTGCGGCGATTGCCCACCAATGTTGATTTGCGCGAGGTGCTCGTAAACGTCGACTCGCTCGCCGGCGAGACCGGGAAGGCCGAAGAGCAACTCAATGCGCTCAGTAAGATCAATCCGACGCAGACCCGCTACCGGACTGAGCTTGCCGCACTCTATGTCCACCAGAACAAGCTGGATGAGGCGCAGCGCGTACTCGAAGACACCGTCAGGGCAATGCCACACGATGACACTGCAAAGGTGAGTCTCGCCCAGTTCCTGTATACCCGACGCTCGCCGGAGCAAGGCGAGCAAGCATTCCAGAAATTCGTGGCTCAGGAGCCTGCTAACTCGGGGCTGCGCCTGGGATTCGCCGCCCTGTTGCAGCGGTCGGGAAAGATCAAGGCGGCGCTGGATGAGTACGCGGAGGTCATCCGCCGCGAAGAAACCGAACCTAAGGGACTGATCGCCCGCGACCAGGTTGCGAACATTGCCTTTGCGCAGGGCAGGACGGATGAAGCGCGCACTAACCTCGATGTCGTTCTGAAGAAGAATCCCCGTGACATTGACGCGCTGATGCTGCGGGGCCGGATGTCTCTCACTCGCCATGACAACGCCGGCGCCATTACAGATTTCCGAGCTGTGGTCAGGGATCAGCCGCGTGACATAAACGTTCGCCGCCTTCTGGCGGAAGCCCTGCTTGCGGATGGTGAGCCAGCACTTGCGGAAGAGACACTCCGTTCCGCGATGGACACCGCGCCAGCCGATGCTTCTCTGCGCGTTCAGCTTGGCGACTTGCTGGTGCAGACGCAGCGAGTGGATCTTGCGGTGCCGCTCCTGGAGGAGACGGTCCGCAAGGCGCCCAACGACTTATTCGCGCGGCAGGCGTTGGCGCGCGCCTATCTTGCGAAGCGGGATTTTGCGAACGCACGAATTGCTGCGGAGGCGTTGAAAACTCTGAAGCCGGATGCGGCCACGGGATGGTATGTCGCCGGATTAGCGGCGCAGGGCGAGAATAAACCGGACGAGGCGCAGAAGGAGTTTGAGCACGGGTTGCTCGTGCAGTCGAACGCCTTCGATGTGATTACCGCCCTGGCCCGGCTCGAAGCCGCGCGAGGCAACGTCGCGCAAGCGGTCGCCACGGCGCGAAAAGCAATGCAGCTCGATCCCAAGAGCGCTGCGCCGGCCAACCTGGTGGCGGAGTTGCAGTTGGGGACGGGTCAGCTGAATCCCGCCGTCGAGACCTTGAATCGTGCGATCTCGCTGGCTCCGACCTGGTGGGTACCGTACCGCAACCTCGCGCTCGCGAAGTACGCGCTCAAAGACGTCCCTGCTGCGATTGCCGCCTACCAGGCAAGCATCAAGGCCGCGCCGAATCAGCGGCAGCCGGTTTCGGAGCTCGTGCTGCTCTACGAGGAGCGGGGACGTTTCGACGACGCCATCGCCTGTTACGACACCTGGTACAGGCAACATCCGAAAGACCAGTATATCGCCAACAACCTGGCGATGCTGCTGGTCAACAACAAGTCCGACCGGGCGAGCCTCGATCGTGCGCGGGATCTCGCCGCGCCATTTGCAAACACGAGCGACGGGAATCTTCTCGACACGAACGGCTGGGTTCATTTCAAGCGCGCCGAGTACTCGGACGCACTGTCGGTTCTGCAACGAGCGGCGGAACGTCAGCCTGACTCGCGGGAGATCCGCTACCACCTCGGCATGGCGGAGTTGCTCACGGGCCAGAAGGACAGGGCGCGCAGCGATCTGGAGACTGCCGTAGCCGGGTCCGCGAAGTTCTCGGGCGCGGATGAGGCGCGCACCGTTCTGGCGTCGCTGTAAATCGCTCCAACTCGCGCATCGCTCCCAAAGCCGCGACGTGTCATTCGAATGTATGACACTTTCAACTCAACCCCAGCGACCAACGTCCTGAGCCTGCCTGTCAAGGAGGCAATCGCATCAGGGAAGGTGCGAATTGTGTCAGATGTCACAAAGGCGTTAAGCGACTGAAATGTAGTCAGTGCCAAATACGCCCTGCCCGCCGGAGTTCCGCCGAACAACCGCGCATCGCTTGCGGACAGGATGTGGTTCGGTAAGGGACGCTGGCAGTTAAGGGAGGCCGAGATCGCATTTGGCGATGCAAGGCCAGCCATGACGTAAGCGGGCTCGCTTTGGTCTCCAATGCTATTTCATCAAGAGGACATCTCAAATGAAGACGATTGTAAAACTCGTACTCGGAACCGCCGTCATGGCGGCGGGTGCCAGTGCGGCGAATGCCGCTATTCCGTTGCCGTCGACCGGCAGCAGCGATCTCCTGTTCTTCGTGTCGGACACGACCAACTCGACGACGTACACCGAAGTTCTCAGCCAGACCGTGGGTAATTCCGCGGGCTCGCTGTTCACCTCGTCGGATGTGTCCGGTGCGGCGGTAGCGCCTGTGCAGGGGACTTCCGTCGGCACGGTCAACGGCAAGTCGAATTTCAGCTACGCCGCCAGCACCAACACCAACCTGGAGTCGTTCATTTCCACGGCGCAATCCGCGGGTCAGAGCCTGGTTTGGGGTATCTATGCCGGCGCCTACACGGGTGCCACCCCCTCCGCTCGCAAAGTCGTCGGCGCCGAGCTGGGCATCACCACGGCTCCGGATGCGTCCTCGATCGTGCAGGCCGCCACCGCGACCCTGGAAAACAGCGCTCTCAGCACCGGCCTCACCGGCGATATCAAGGCGCTGAACCTGGGCACCCTTGATGCATTCGGCGGCACGTCGAGCGGCATCATCGGCACCCCCCAGAGCTCGGACGTCAACCTGAACTTCTACACCGAGGGATTCATTTCCGGAATCGGCATTGGCTCCGCGGCCAAGTTGTACGGAGTTACGGCGAACGGCGTCACCGCCGGCCAGGTCCTGGGCTATGACCTCGGTTCGATCACGTTCGACGGCAGCACCTTGTCCTTCACGGGCAACAGCACTCCGACGGTCCCGCTGCCCGCCGCCGCATGGCTCTTCGGCAGCGGTCTGCTCGGTCTGCTCGGAATCGGCCGTCGGCGCAATGTAGCCGCTGCCGCCTGAGCTGGTCGGAATGGACTCTAGACCCTGTATCAAACATTTTCCGGAGATTATGATCATGCGTAATAAGTATGTTGCTGCCGCAGTTGCTGCAGCGTTGGCGGTCGGCGCCAGTGGAGCTACTCTTGCGGTCGGTCCGACGCCTGCTCAGGCGTCCGGCGCCGCTCACAAGATTTATATGGCCGGCTCGTCGGCCGCGGCTTCTGGCATCGTCTCGTTCCTCGAGACGTCCGTCTGCGGCGGCGCGAACTTCAGCGTTTTCACGACCCCCACATCAACGGTGAACGCCCCTGACTTCCGCGCCGTGTCCTGCACAGCCGCCGCCGGTCAGCCGTTCGCTAACACCATCGTCACCGTCTGGTACCGCGCTGAAGGCGGCTCGGTCGTCGGTGTTCTGCCCGTAATCAACAACATCTCGGTCAAGCAGCTCGACATCGTCAACGCCGGCTGCTCGGCGACGGACGGTGTGACCTATAGCTGCACGGGCGTGGCGGGAAGCGCACCGGTGAACGGCACGAACGACAGCTGGGGTCCTACGGGCGTAATCAGCCACAATATCGACATCGGCATCTCGGATTTGGAGCCGGGCGTGTTCGGCAGCAGCCAGACGTGGGCGGGTGGCGGGTTGCATGACCCCTTCGGCACCTATGCGGCGTCCTTCACGGGTCCCAATAAGACCGCGACGCAGCTCCAGGCCATGACCCACACGACAATCTTCGAGCAGACCTTCGGTTTCGTGGTGAGCTCCAACCTCACCTTCACCGACCTGCCGAAGGAACAGATCGCCGCGATCTTCGACGGTTCCGTCAGCGATTGGAGCCAGGTCTCACTGGCTGGCAACACGGCCGCCGGCTCGGGTGCGATCAACGTGTGCCACCGCGAAATCGGTTCGGGCACGCGCGCTTCGACCGATCTCTTCCTCAACAATCAGGGTTGTGTCGCTGGTGCCAACAACATCGGCAACTCGGATGCGGGCAACGACAACTTCCAGACGTCGGCCGAGCTGGATTGCGTCAACGGCGCCGCGAATTCGATCGGTTACGTGTCGGTGGACAACTTCAGCAAGCTCGGAGCGGGTAAGCAGTTCACCGCGACGAAGTCGATCACGGTGAACGGCGTTCAGCCCAGCCCGACGACTTCCGGTCTCGGCTCCTACGCTTACGTCTTCGAAGCGTCGCTGAACCGTAACGCGTCTCTGAGCGCCGATGCGACAACCTTGTTGACCACCATGCAGCCCGCGCTGCAGAACGTCAATTCGACCTCCACCAGCGCGCAGGTCTCCGCGATTCCTGGCCAGCCTGCGACGAACGCGGCCACCACACCGCTGCAGGTCGGTACTCATGGCGTTCTGACGTCGAACTTCTTCCGCACCGGCGGAGCTGGCAACAGCTGCAACGGCCTGACGGACGTTCATCAATAAGTAAGATCGATCAGCCAGACTATTAGAACTTAGAAAATTCGAGTGTTGGTTGGCCCCTCGCAAGAGGGGCCATTTTCTATTGGGGTGTCAAATTCGCATGCGCCGCGACCGTCGCTTCCATCCGCCCTCGCGCCTGATGGCTGTCCTGGCGTGCTTGCCAGCTTTTTTGCTGTTCATGCCGATTTCCCACGCCGCCGACAATCCTCCCAGTCCCGCCGCGCCGGCCAAAGAAGTCAAATTCGACGTGCACGAATATCGTGTGCTCGGGAATACGGTATTGCCCTCGAGGGATATCGAAACAGTCCTGTATCCGCTCTTGGGTGATGGCAAGCAGTTCAGCGATGTCGAGGCCGCACGAGCCGCCTTGGAGAAGGCCTACCACAGCCGTGGGTATGGCACCGTTTTCGTTGACATTCCGGCGCAGGATATCGCGGACGGAATCGTGCGATTGCGGGTCACGGAAGGACGCATCAATTCGCGCAAGATCGACGGCGCCCGCTATTTCTCGGAACGTGATATCGCGGCGGCGATCCCTTCGGCCAAAGTGGGTGCGGTGCCGGACCTGCAGGCCATTCAGCAGGAGATTGCCGCGGCCAATGCTCAGACGCCCGATCGCAGCGTGGTGCCTATTCTCAAGGCAGGACCCGTTCCGGGCACCATGGATCTGGAATTGAAGACGACCGACACGCTGCCACTGCACGGTAGCATCGAGCTCGACGACAACTACACGGCTGCGACGAAGCCGTTACGCGAATCCGCGAGCCTCAGCTACGGCAATCTTTTCGCAGCTCTCGATGCCATCTCCCTGCAGTACCAGGACTCGCCCCAGGAATGGGGACAGGTCAGCGTCCTGAATGCGAATTACCTGTCGCGGCCCTTCGCGGACGGCTTCCGGATCTCCTCCTATTTCATCAACTCCAACAGTAACGTCTCCAATGTGGGAGCCGGCGCGCTCGGCGTGCTCGGCAAGGGCCAGATTTTCGGGTTGGCGCTAAACCTGCCGCCTTTTGTCTCGACGAGCTATTCCCACACGTTGACCTTCGGCGTCGACTACAAGCATTTCCGGGATGTGATCACCCCCGGTGGCGGTTCGGCCGCGCTGGTAACGCCCATTTCCTACACCAACGTGTCTTTCGCCTACACCGGGGTATGGCGCAGCCCTCATTTCGAGAGCAGCTTGAACATCACGCCGGACTTCGGTCTCAGAGGCGCGCCGAATGACGCCGAGTCTTTCGAGAACAAGCGCTTCCTCGGACGCCCGAACTACTTCTATGTGCGCTGGGATGGCTCGGTGACCGCCCTCCTACCGGGCGACTTCCGCACGACCTTCCGCCTGGCCGGCCAGGACACCCTCGAGCCACTGATCAGCAATGAAGACTTCTCGATCGGCGGGTCGGACGGCGTCCGCGGCTATCTCGAGGCCGAAGAGCTGGGAGACCTTGCGCTCAAGGGCACGTTCCAATTCCAGACCCCGACCTGGAGCTGGCACATCCAGCAACTCTTCAATGCCTTTGCTTTCTTCGACGCGGGCCGCTCGCGGGTTCTGTCGCCATTGAGCGGCCAGGCGAGTCACGTCGATCTGGCGAGTGCCGGCGTCGGCATCAATCTGTTCCCGGGGCATTGGTACAGCGGCACGCTGACCTGGGCCGATCCCTTGAGAACGGCCACGTATACGAAATCCGGACAGTCCCGGTGGCTGTTCATGGTCCGGGGCTCCTTTTAGCAGCGAACCGCGCTGTCGCGCGGGCGTCATGCAGCCGATTTAGGGTGATGGGTAATGGACAACACAGCAGGAAATCATCGGGTCGCTAAAACAGTGGCCGCCATTTTGGCGCTGGCGCAAGCGGCTGTGGGTCGGCAAGCGGCACAGGCGGCGACATTGCCGGTGCCCTGCATTGCGAACACCTGTGTTGCCACGAACCCGAACAATCCAAAGACGACTACGCCTGGCGCCCAAGGGTTCGTCACGTCCGGGCACGCGACGGCGACCCAGATCGGCAACACCCTGACGGTCAATCAGACCTCGGCGAACGCGATTCTCAACTGGCAGTCGTTCAATGTCAGTGCCGATGGAGCAGTGCGCTTCCAGCAACCGACGGCGACGTCGGTCGCGCTGAATCGGATTTATCAACAGAGTCCGAGCAGTATCTTCGGCGCCCTGTCGGCGAACGGGCAGGTCTATCTCATCAATCCCAACGGCATTCTCTTCGGTCAGACGGCCAAGGTGAATGTCAGCGGATTGATCGCCTCTTCCCTGGGAATCAGTGACACTCACTTCAACCTGGGGCTGGCGAACCAGGCAATCCTGAACGACACGGATCCGAACGAAAAAGCCGCCTTATCTGTCAACGATATTACCGTCAGTGCGGTCGCTGCCGCGGACGGAACCGTAAAGCTCGGCGACGTCACCGTGGCCGCGGGCGCGCAGATATCCGCTCCGGGCGGGCGCGTTCTCCTCGCCGGCACGAATGTGACTAACGCCGGCACGCTGTCGACACCCGACGGCCAGATCGTGCTGGCCGCAGGCCAGAAGGTCTATTTACAGGCAAGCACGGATATCTCGCTGCGCGGACTGGTTGTTGAGGTTGATGGCGGAGGGACCGCCGAGAACCAAACGGGCGGTACGCTGAACGCGGCGCGCGGCAACATCTCCATGATCGGGCTCGCGGTGAACCAGAATGGTCGTGCGTCGGCCACGACGGCGGTCACCGCCAACGGGTCGGTAAGACTCGAAGCAGCGGATACTACGACTATCTCTGCTGGCGCGAACGGGCTGTCGACGATCGCCGCAAGCCACGCCGGCGTACTCGAGCTGGGATCACAAAGCAGCATCGACATCGAGCCGGAGCTGAGTAGCGCGGCCACCACGACGTCCGACGCGGCCCCCCAACCCTCGAGAATCGATCTGACTGGCGAGCAGATCCTCATGGAGGGTGGGAGCATCAAGGCGCCCGGCGGCACGCTGAATGTAACGGCCGTAGCCAACCCCTCCCAGGGAGTGGGTAGCGCCAGCGGCGCGTTGCTCGACCCAAACGCCGAAATCCGGGTTCACAGCGGTACGTCCATCGACCTCTCCGGAACCGATTACGAGCTTCCCATGGCGGCCAATCTCCTGGCCATCCAACTGCGTTCCAACGAGCTCGCCGACGATCCAACGCAGAGAGGCGGCCCGCTGGAGAACCAGACTGTTTACGTCGATGTTCGTACGGGCACGAAAATTATCGGGGCGACCGCCCTGGCGCAGGCGGAAGCCGCCGTGCCCCGCACCATCGGTTATTTCACAACCGCGGGTGGTAAAGCCAACTTCGAATCGGCGGGTGATGTCGTATTCGGGCAGGGGGCGTCGCTCAATGTATCGGGCGGAAAGACTACATACGACGCCGGTAATCTGCAGACCACCCAACTGATTGGTGCTAACGGCAAGCTGTACGACATCGGCGCGGCCAATCCGCTCCTCAGCTACACGGGCGTGCTCAATCCTACTTTCACGGCGAGCTTCGACAAATGGGGTGTCCAGGACGTCATCGCGACCCCCGGTCTGGGTCACTATCAATCCTCATATGTGCAAGGTAGCTCGGCGGGGCAAGTAGCGTTCGCAGCGCCCGCGATGGTGTTGGACGGCACGCTGACCGGAAGCGCCTTCAACGGACCGTACCAGCGCTCCGGTTCCTCTGTGGCATCGGGTGGCACGCTGATCGTCGGTCTGCCCAACGGAATACCCAACGCAACGCCCGGCTCCGTAATCGACTACCTGACGCCCGCCATCACCTTGACCAACGGCCAGCCGCCGCCCATCGCCATCCAGGATGGCGCAGCGCTCCTGGACCAGCAGGTGCAGTTGCCGGTCGGTTTCCTGACTTCCGGCGGCTTCACGAAGACACAGATTTACGGCGACACGACGGTCACGATTCCGGCGGGCGTGCCGCTGAACATGCTGCCAGGGAGTACCCTGGTGATCGACGCGCCGCGCATCAACTTGTTCTCCAACTTGACCTCCACCGGCGGCGACGTCGAACTCGAAAGCGTTCAGACACAGTATTCATCCCAACCGAGTCTCGGGCGCCTTGGCGTGCAGCTCGGGGACGGCGTCACGATAGACGTGCGTGGTCAGTGGACAAACGACTCATCGGTTCTCGGGTACGCGCAACCCAACGGTTTGATACTGCAGAACGGCGGCGACATCTCGATTTCACTCGCCGACGGCGCGGGTGTCGCCAATGCCGGCGCGGAGTTGGTTATTGGCAACGGCGTCTCGCTGCGTGCTAGCGGCGGAGCCTGGGTCTCCAGGAACAATACTCTCACCGGCGGGACTGGGGGCAACATTACCCTGGGCGCTTCACCCGTGGATTCCGCGCTCCAGATCGGGGCCGGAGTCGAGCTCGACGCCTATGGAGTCAACGGGGCACTGGGCGGTACATTTTCGCTGAGCGCCCCGCGTATCTCGATAGCGTCCGGCAGTGCGAATGGCGCGTGGAGTGGAGCGCAGCGAGTTGACGATCTGTTGCAGCCCGGCAGTGTGTTGACGCTCGATCCGTCATTGTTTTCGAACTATGGTTTCTCGACCGTCGCGCTGAATGCCACTGGTCCCGTGGTGACCGGCGCACAGAACGATGACATCTTGACTGTCGAGTCGAACACGCACATTGACGCGACCTCACAGACTTTGATGCTCAACCCCGGCTATCTGATGCGGCCGGGGGCTGTGAATCTGAACGGGATCGCTCGACTCGTGACACTGCCGGCAAGCGAGCTGAACGCGTCGTCGGTCGTGTTGAATGTTGTGCCGAGCGACAATGATGCTCGCCTGCTCGCTCCGGGTCGCATCGACGTCCAGGCCGGCTCGTCCATTACCACGGATCCGCAGGGCTCCATTTCACTTGCTGGCGTAGGTGGAGTGTACGTGGACGGTACGTTGCGCGCGCAGGGCGGCACTATCACTCTGGAGACAAAAATCCCTACGGCGGGCGGCCCCGATTCGGGCTATCGGCCGGGGCTCAGTCTCGAATTGGGCTCGCAGAGTGTGCTGGATGTCAGCGGCACTGTGATTAACACGCCCAGCGATCTCGGGTACAAGCTGGGAACCGTTCTGGATGCCGGCATCGTCAACCTGTATGGCGATCGCGGAACGGTCGTCGCCGATCCGGGATCATTGATCGACCTCGAGGGCGGCAGTGCGATCCTCGATATACGGGCGGGACTGGGTTCGGGGGTCTATCACCGCTATACGGTCGGGAGCGCCGGCGGCTCGCTCTCGGTGCGCTCTCCCGAGGCCATCTCACTTCTGGGCAATATCCAGGCCGCCTCGGGCGCGGGCAACTATGGCAACCCGAGCGGCGGCTCCTTTGCTCTCGATTTGTCGCAACTGCCATCACGCGGGTGGTTCCAGTTTCCTCCTGCCGGTACCGGTAGCAACGCGGTTCAACTTCCAAACGTAAATACGGACATTCAACTCGTTACCAACGCGGGCACGATAGCGAGTGCTCCGGACAGCGGTATGGCGCAGCTTGGAGTAGCGCAAATCGAGGCGGCCGGGTTCGATTCCTTGCAACTGTTTGCTGGCAGTCAAATAGAGCTGTCCACCAGCACGCCGCTGAACTTCGCCAGGCAGGTGGTTTTCGACTCGCCTCTGCTATTGGTTGACAACGGCGTCACTGCCCATGTCAATGCAAACTATGTCGCACTGAGCGACTCCCAGCCGCTGGTCCCGCCAACCGGGACGCTGACTTCCGGTTCCGGGACACTCACCGTTCAGGCGCAGCAGATCGATCTGCTCGGATCCTTCGGGATCTCCGGCGCCAGAACCGTGACGCTGGATAGCTCGGGCGACGTGCAGCTTCGCGGTATCATCATCGGGGGAACGGGGCCCGCGGGAAATCTCACCACTAACGGAAATCTGGTAATCGATGCCGCGCGTATTTACCCCTCGACACTAACTTCATACACGATCGCCGCGCAGGGAACCGGCAACAGCATCACGATCGGTCAGACCAACGCCTCCCCGGGGGTCCCCATGTCCGCGGGGGGGTCGATGGCGTTCCAGGCAGACAAGATCGACAGCGCCGGCACTTTGATTGCGCCGTTCGGCCAGATCACGCTGACCGCCCAGACAGAACTGGATCTCGAGCCGGGAAGCGTGACATCCGTCAGTGCAGCCGGAGCGACCATACCGATCCCCTATGGGCAGACTGAGCTGAACGGCACGCAATGGGTATATGACGCTCCGGGCTACAGCGAACCGCTGCCGATAAACGGCATACCGCAGCGCCTGGTTACCTTGACCGCACCAAACGTGTCTATCGCTTCGGGCGCCACTGTCAACCTGCAGGGAGGCGGTGATCTGTACGCCTACGAATGGGTACCCGGCACCGGCGGCACCAAGGACGCGCTCTCGCCGCTCACCAATCCAAACCTCTTTGCCGTCCTGCCTTCGATGGTCGGTCAGTTCGCACCCTACGATCCGCAAAATAACGCGAACACGTCGCTGACCGCCGGCTCCAGTATTTACTTGAGCGGTATTGCCGGTCTTCCGGCCGGGTTCTATCCGTTGCTACCGGCCCGGGATGCCCTGCTAAACACTCCTGCCGGCGTCTCCGCCGCGTTTCTCGTCGAGGTTCAGCCCGGATACTCCAACATCGTTCCGGGCCAAAAGGCGGCGCTGGCCGACGGAACGCCGGTGATCGCCGGCTATACCACCTTCGGTACCACCGGTCTGCACAGCGGTGGCTATGAGGGTGTGGCGGTCTGGCCCGGCAGCTATGGGCGTCAGCTTGCAAGTTATCAGGACAGCCTTGCCTCGTCGTACTTCTCCACGGCCGCGACCAATGCGAACCTGCCGACGCCGAACCTGCCAACCGATGCTGGACAGCTTTCGATCGCGGTGGATGAGAGCCTGAACATTGCCGGCAACGTTCTGGCCAATCCGTTCGATTCGAAGGGCAAGGGCGCCATTGTTGACGTTAGCGCGATCGATCTGGAGGTAACGCAGAATCCGGGCGCCGTCACCACACCGGGAGCTATCGGTGTTGCGGCGTCGGTCATCGATGGCTGGCATGTCGGAGAGTTGGTTCTCGGCGGTCATCCGTCCACGGATCAAAGCGGCCACTCCACCATCAATGTGCAGGCCGACAGCATCGTGGTGGATTCGGGCGTGAGCCTCGTCGCGAATCAAGTCATCGCCGTTGCCAACCAATCCATCGAAGTGCAATCCGGCGCGTCGATCCTCTCGTCCTCGGCATTGTCCGGTGGAACGGCACCAACTCAACTTCCTGCACTGATGCAGATGTCGCTCACCAATTCCGCGGGGCCCGCTTCGGGCGCCGCGCTTCTCGCGGTTTCGGACGTCGCTCTGCCCGTCGTCTCGCGACCGGTTGCCGCGAGCAACCTGCCCTCGAGTCCGGCAACCATCATGTTGGACCAGGGCTCGACGGTCGGATCTCTGGGGGCGATCTCGATCGACGCGCCGGGCAACGTGGCGCTGCTGGGCAACTTGAACGGCAGTGGCGCGAACTGGTCGCTGGCGTCCGGCAGCATAGGATTCGTTGGTCAAGGTAGCTCGAGCGACACTCTGCAAATCACGTCGCAGGTACAGTCCGAGCTGGGCTCGGCGAGTGCCATCCGGTTGAGCAGTCTCTCCGGCATCGATATCTATGCACCGGTACAACTCGGCGGCCAGTCAGGTGCGAGCTCGACGAATCTGACCTCGCTCACTCTCTCCGCCCAGTCGCTCAACAACATGTCGCCTGGCGCAGTCTCATCCTTCACCGCCAAAACGATCGATCTCCAGGGTGTAGCCGGCGCGCCAACAGCAGTGGCCCGGTCGGGCAGCGTGAATTTCTATGCGAATGAGTTCGATGTCGGAACACCACCCCCCGACCCCACGAATTCGATTGCTGCGGTGGCTTCGAGTCCGTTGTCCATTTCAGGCGTCAGCAGCACTCAGATCAGCGCCAACAATTCCTTCGTCGCGGAAGGCAGCGGGGCCGGACTCCTGGCCACCGGCGACCTCTCCATCACCGCTCCCGTCTTTACCGCGGCAAATGGCGCGTCGGCGCAGATCAGCGCCGGTGGTATCTTGACGCTTGCCGCTCCGGCGAGCGGCGGCTCGACCGCGGTGCCGGCGACCTATCTCGGCGGCGAGCTCGATTTCATCGCCGACACGATCAAACAGACCTCCAACATAGTCGTGCCGGCTGGTCTCGTGACCATGACTGCGATGCACGACATCAGCCTTTCGGGCTCGGCAACCATCGACACGAGCGGTACGATGGTCAACATCGCCGGTCAGAGCGTGGGCGCCGAGGGCGGCCGCATCCTGCTTACGGCCGGGACTTACAACGGCGACGTGCCTGCGACGGTCGGCAATCTGACTCTGGGACAAGGCACCGCCCTCAAAGCCTCCGGCGCCGGCGCTGCCCAGGCCGGTCTGATCCAGTTGGGCGCCAGCGGTGCTGCCGACCTGTCAGGCGGACTACTGGCCCTGCCAGGTACCGGTGGCGCGCAGGCCGGGCAATTCGTTCTAGACGCGGGCAATCTCACTCAAAACGGAATTCCCATTGGAACCCTGGACGCCCTCACCGGCGTGTTGAATTCTGGAGGATTTGGCAAGGAAGTCAGTATCCGCGCGCGCACGGGTGATCTCGTGATGTCCGCCGGAACGCAGTTGACCTCCAACCAGGTCAGCCTGACGGCCGATAGTGGCAACGTCAATATTGCCGGCACCATCACCGCGCCTGACGCGGATGTTCGCGGCGAAATTCAGTTATTCGGCAACCAGGGTGTAACCCTCTCGGGACAACTGCACGCCGGCGCTTCCGGCGCTTCCGGTGTCGGTGGCAACATCGAGCTCGGAACCGGATCCAGCGGCTCCGTGAATCTGCTCAGTGGTAGCGTGATCAGTGCCACCGGGTCCGCGGGGAGCGGCACATTGACGGTGCGTGCGCCTCTCGTAGCCAATAACACCAATATCGCTGTCACGGACACCGGCAGCACCCTGGCCGGTCTCGGACAAATCGTAATTGAGCCGGTGATGACCGAGGACCTGACTACCGCAGGCGCCCGGGAAGTGACCTCGACCGACTACGCCAACATCCTGGCGGACGTGACGTCGAAGATGAATAATGCTGCGGCGAATATCGCCACTTCGCTGAACACCACCGGTTCACTACCCCTGGTCGTGCGCGCCGGGGTCGACGTGTTGCAAAATGGTGGCGACTTGCTGCTGGACCAGTCTCTCGACCTGAGCGCGAGCCAGTGGCGGTTCGGCAATCAACCGGTCGATCTGACATTCCGCGCCGCCGGGTCGATCACGGTGAGCACGCAGATTTCGGATGGATTCCAGACGATCCAGATTCCGAAAGCCAGTCCTTTCAAAGGAACGCTCACGACCACCGGTATGATTGCGACCAATCCGGATGGCACATCCTACGATTCCGCCTCGATCGGTCTCGTCGCGGGCGCCGATACGAACAGCGTGAATCCATTCGCTACGAGCGTGGGCAATCCGGGCGATCTCATCTTCACTGCGGGTAACTCTGTTATCCGGACGGGCTCCGGCAACATCAATCTGGTTGCCTCGCGGGACATTCAATTCGGGCTGGGCGCGGAGGTGTACACGGCGGGTCGCCCGGGCGCTGCGGCAGTGGCGCTAGCCACCGGCTCTACCAACAGCAAAAGCACCTTCAATTTCCCGACCGGTGGCGGCAATATCTCGGTGAACGCTGGTCGGAATATTGTTGGAACACTGGTGCCTGCGGTCACCGGCAGCGTTGCCGGGCCGACCATCACATCCTGGCAGATTCGCCAGGGAAACGGCTCGGTTACTCCGCAGTGGGGGGTGGACCTGGGCGCCTACGGTACGTACGGCTGGAACCTGGGGTCTCTCGGTGGCGGCGACGTGAGCGTAAGCGCGGGCGGAGACATCTCAACTCTCGCTGCTGCCGCAGCCGATAGCTACTCCGCGGCAAATCCACAAACCAACAGTCCCGCGACTCTCTTCTCGAGCGGCGGATTGGCTATCCAGGCGGGGGGCAACATTGGCGGCGGCGAATTTTACGCGGCGGATGGCAAGAGCATTCTCAATGCAGGCGGGGCGTTCAATACCGTTTTGCCGGATGGCACCGTTGTTGGATCTCTGATTGCCTTGAACACCGCGCAGGTTTCGGTCGACGCAAGACTCGGAATCACCATCGACGCGGTAGTGAATCCGACCGACCTGGCGCAACTGGCGACGCCAAAGGGGGGCGGCGCCTTCTTCACCTTCGCGGATAATTCCGCCCTCGTTCTGCAGAGCACTTCTGGAAACGTGGATCTGCGGATGGCGAACGTCGACGCCCTTTTGGGAGGAGTATCGTCGAGTTTCGCCCTGACGGAGCTGCCGCCGACCCTGGAGATGCGCGCTCTATCCGCGGACGTCAACATCGGCGAAGCTGCGATTCTCTTTCCGTCAGCCACCGGGCAACTGGAAGTCCTGGCCGCAGGTGACATCAAAGGCAATTCGAATGCATTGGTCATGTCCGATGACCCGAGCGATGTGCCGACGATCAGCTCTCCGGGCGCGCAGACCTCGAACATAACTTCCTTGACGCTGCTGCACTCCGGCGATATTCACGTGGTGGATCCAGCCCCGGCAGTGATCGCCGCGGGCCGCGATATCAGCGGGCTCGATCTGAGCGTTCCTAAGGCAACCGATATCATTGCCGGGCGCGATATCGTCGATCTAACGTTCACCGGCCAGAACCTCAATCCCAACGACGTAACGTTGATTTCGGCGGGCCGTGACTACAGGGATTCCTCGGGCAACGCGGGACCCGAGGTGCTGGTGGGCGGACCGGGTAGTGTGGATCTTCTGGCAGGTCGCAATATCGACCTGGGTCTTTCGGCAGGTGTTCTCACGACGGGAAATCTGGACAATGCCAATCTGCCCACGTCGCAAGGCGCCAATCTCACATTGATGGCAGGCTTGGGCACGGGTCCCGACTACGCGGCGTTCCTGAGTGACGTTGTCGCCCCCGATGCGGGCAATCAGGCGGAGTTGGTGAGCTTCGTCGAGGGACTGAATGACCAGACCGGGCTGACATACAGCCAGGCGCAGACCCAGTTCGGCCAACTCAATACGATCCAGCAGTGGAACTTCCTGAACCAGATCTTTTTCCAGGAACTGACGCTTTCCGGCAAGGAGGCCAACACGCTGGGGTACGGCCGCGGCTACGCGGCGATCGACGCATTGTTTCCGAACAGTCGCAGCGCGGTGGCCTCGGGTCCCTCGCCCTACGCTGGCCAAATCGATCTCACCTTCAGCCAGCTATACACGCAGAGCGGCGGAACGATTTCTATATTCACTCCGGGCGGCGGGCTCAACGTTGGTCTCGCCGTCGTGCCCGCAAGCTTGACGCTCGCTACCACTAAACTGCCCTACCAGCTAGGTATCGTCGCCCAAGGTGCCGGCGACGTGAATATCTACACGCAGAGTGACGTGTTGGTTAACAGTTCCCGCATTTTCACGCTGGGTGGCGGCAACATTATGATCTGGTCGGATGAGGGAAACATCGATGCCGGTCGTGGCGCGAAATCGTCCACGTCGGCTCCACCGCCCACGATTGCGTTTGATGGTGCGGGCAACATCCAGCTCAACTTCCAGGGCGCAGTCAGCGGCAGCGGCATCCGCACCATCCAAGCCGACCCCGGCGTCGGCGCCGGTGACGTCGAGCTGATAGCACCAGAAGGCACGATCAACGCCGGCGACGCAGGCATCGGTGCCGCGGGCAACATCACCCTCGCCGCGCTCCACGTATTGGGCGTGGACAATATCCAATACGGCGGACAGGCCGTCGGCGTCCCGCCACTGGTGAGCAATATCGGCGTGAGCCTGGCGAGTGTCTCGAACGTCGCGAACAGCGCAACCAACAATGCACAAGCCACTGCGGATGAGGCGGCCAGGAGAGCTGAGTCCTCCACCCCGCTGGCGCAGGCTGCGATCAGTTGGCTCGACGTGTTCGTCACCGGGCTGGGCGAAGAGAACTGCCGCCCCGACGATCTCGATTGCCTCAAACGTCAAAAGAAGGACTGAGAACGCGCGGCGTGGCCGGAACCGAGAACGCCTCGGCCGCCAGGCCCTGTAGCGAGCGCTCGTGCATCGTCACATACGCCGATTCCAGATGACGGGTGAATCGCCCGGTATCGAACAACGGACACGTCGACCGATTCGCCGCGAGGCGCGCGCGAACCGCAGCAAGTTCCGCTGTGTCCGAGGCAAGCCGCAGCGCGAGCCGCTCGTAATCCTCAGCGCTCTCCGTGATCAATCCCGGCAGTCCGACTGCACGTAACAGACTGCCGGCCATCCGGGAGGCGAAGGCGTTACCTGCCCGAGTCACCACGGGGACCCCAGCCCAAAGTGCGTCGCTTGCCGTCGTGCCGGCATTGAATGGAAAGGTGTCCAGAAACAGGTCGGCAAATCGCAGGCGTGCGAGATGCTCTTCGTAGGGGATGCGGCCGGCAAAATACAGTCGGGAGGAATCGACTCCGCGCGAGCGCGCCTCGTGGCGCAGATTTTGTTGCGCTTCATCGTTGCCGGCGAACATCCAGAGTACGCTCTCCGGGCGCGCCCGCAAAAGACGGCACCAGCTGTCGAAGACGGGCGCCGTGATCTTGTAGGGATTGTTGAATGAGCAGAACACGAAGGCGTCTTCAGGCAGTCCCAGCGCCGCGCGGCCCGGCACCGAAGCGGCAATCACGCGTCGGTCGTCGTTGGCCTGAAAACAATCGGGCAGGTGCACGACCGCCTCCGAGTAATGCGCGCGGCTGTCGGGCGGAATGACGAACTCGTCCGCGAGCAGATAATCGAGGAAGGCCGTGCCACTGGTTCCGGGAAAACCGAGGTAACCGACCTGCACCGGCGCGAACCGGTGAGCGAATATATTGAGCCGTTGCAGCCGGGTAAATCCCATCAAGTCGACGGCAATATCGACTTCCATCTGGTTCAGCAGTTGCGCGGTCTGGGCGTCCGACTGCTGCCCCACGTCGACGAAGGCATCGAAGGACTTCATCACGCGCAGTCCAAAGGTCGTGTTGACCGGAGGCTGGAATGACACACCGATGACTTCGAACCGCGAGCGGTCGTGTTTCTCAAAGACACCGGTCATCAGGTAGGACAACGCGTGATCGCGCAGATCGGCTGACAGGTAAGCCAGCCGAATCTTGTCCCGGCGGCTGCGCTGTCCAGTAAAAACCGGTTGCCGCGCGGGAGGATGGCTATGCTTCACCGCCGCACGGGCACATTGGAGTTGCAGACCCGCATCATCAGTCAGCGCAAGCGACACCAATGGCGTGATAGTAGGCTTGTCGGCCGCCACCTCCCGCAGACATTCCGCGGCGAGCGCGGAGTGCGACCAATCGCACGCGTGGGCCCGGGCGAACAACAGATAACCCAGCGTGTAGTATTGATTGGGATCCGCCCGGAGGAGATTCTCGAACGACTCGGCTGAATCCCCATAACGCTGCAGATCCTTCAGCGCCAGTCCCCGGTAGAGCCACGCCGCGGCGGATTGGGGCGAGTGCTTCAGGATGCCGTCGCAGCAGGCCACGGTTTCCTCGTGCCGATTCATCTCCAGAAGCACGAACGCCTTGTTGCAAAGCGCATCCTGCATGTCGGGTTGCAGTTGCAGCGCCTGCTCGTAACTGGCTAGAGCCCGTTCCGGTTGCCGCAACTCGCGCAGCGCGTTGGCGTGATTGCAATGCGCCGTGGGATTACGCGGATCCAGAGAGATCGCCCGCTCGTAATGGGCCACAGCCTTTTCCGGCTCGCCCAGGCGCATGTGCAGGTTGGCCTGGTTCACCAGGGTCTCCAACAGGCGCGGGTTCAGAGCGAGGGCGCGCTCGTAGCAGACCAACGCTTCCTGGAGCTCGCCGGCGGCCACGAGCGCAACACCGAAATTACTGTGTGCGATGGCGTATTTCGGGTCCAGTGCCAGGGCCTTGCGATAGCACTCGATCGCGGCCGCATGCTCGCCCAATTCCATCCGCGCGCGGCCCAGGTTGTTATAGGCCCTGGGATTGCCCGGCTCGAGCGTGGTCGCCTGCCTGAAACTGTCTGCCGCCCGGGCGAAATCCTTCGACGCGAACAGAGCGTCGCCAAGGCGCCGGTGCGCGGCGGCATCAGCGGGTTGATGCTCGGCCACCACGCGCAGTTGCGTCGCCGCCTCCGCGAAGCGGCCGTTGGATGAGTAGACCTCGGCGAGCAGTCCGCGGGCATCCATGCGACCGCTGTCGGCGCCAAGTATGGTGCTACAGATCCTTTCAGCGTCGGGATGCCGTCCCCGCCGCCACAGTGCGATGGCTTCGGTGATCAGCGGGTCCATTCACATCGGCCGTCAGCCACGCTTATTGGAAGCCCGGCGCAGCTCGTCGGTGATGACGGATTCGAGCTGATCCGCGGGGACGTTGCCAAACAGAGGGCGGCCATTGATGAAGAAATAGGGAGTGCCGTTGAGATTGAGCTCGTCCGCGGCTCGTGTGTCTGAATTCACCGCGGCCTTGGAGTCGGGAGCGCCGAGGCAGGCCGAAAAACTATCCGCGTCCAGGCCCAGGCGCTTCGCGGTGGCCTTCAGGCCATCCTCGCCGAGCGCTTTCTGATCCTCGAACATCGCGTCGTGCATGTCCCAGAACTTCCCCTGCCGATCGGCACAGACTCCGGCCACCGCGGCGGTCATTGCGTTCGGATGAATGTTGGCCAACGGCAAGTTGCGGAATACCAGCCGAACGGCATCGGAGTGGGACGCCACGACCGAGCGAAGCGTGGCTTCCGCCTGCTGGCAGTACGGGCACTGGAAATCGGCAAACTCGACTATGGTGATGGGCGCGTCCGTACGGCCTTTGGTCGGCCCCGTGGCTGCGACCGTGACCCTGTAGGGCATGAGTTGGTCGACTACTGCGTGCCTGGTGCGCAGCTTGTCGTAGAAATTCCGGGTCGCGGTGCTGTTGTGCTCGTTCGCCAGGAACTGAATGATTTGCGGCTTGAGCTGTTCGAAGCTCTGGTTGGTGCGAGCTTTGTTGGCGTCGTAATAGGCTTGCGCTTCATCGTCAGTCACGGCACTGACGCTGAGGCCCGCGAGCACGGCCGCCGTGGTCGTATGCAGGCTTTGGGCCTCCATCTCCAGCGCGCGTCGGTCGAGAAGTTTCTCGAGACGCTCCTTCACCAGGTCGTAGCGGTCCTGGGCATGTTTGGCCTGTAGCTGGCGCAGCTTCGTCTCGTAGTCGGCATCCTGCGTGTCGAATGCGTCCCGAGAGGTGGCGACAATTTCGGACTCGGTGACCGGCTTGCCATCGACCTGACCGATCACGGTGGCCGGCTGCCCGTTGGAGCCGTGATCGGCCGCGGCAGTCCGCGACGCACCCTGCGCAGCGGCCGCGAGCGCCAGAACACAGACCAGTCCCGTCCACACCGCGTGGAAATTTGCTCTCTGCATGATGGAAGAATAGGGATCGATTACTACAATTCGACGACACCGGGTTGGAGCGGTGCGCAATATAACTTTCGCCAGTGTCACAGAACGTTAATCCACCCGCCGCAAACTAGCGAAACTTCGCTGCCCATTGCTGGCGGCTCCTCGCGCGAACGTCAATGGGGTCGTCCGCGGACCGGTCCATGCCGACTCGTCTACCGCGAGGAACGACCGACAGCTCATAAGGAAAAAGCTCAGTGAGTTTCAAGAGAGCTGCCATTGCGGCCCTGATTTGTCTGATCCCCGTCGTGTCGTACGCCGCTTCGTGGTGGAACGCCGATTGGAAATTTCGCAAGGAGATCAGCCTGGATCTGTCTGCGACCGGCGCGGACATTGCCGGTACGGTGCAGGACGCCCCGGTGCTGGTGCGGCTGTCGTTGGCGAACTTCAATTACTTCACGGACGCCAACCCCGACGGCTCTGACTTCCGGGTGCTGGATGGGGATGACAAGACCCCTCTGAAGTTTCACTTCGAGCGCTACGATTCGCAGAATCAGATGATTTTCCTGTGGGTCGCCGTACCGCGGCTCACTGGGGGTGCGAAGAGCGACAAGATCTACGTCTACTACGGCAATAGCAGTGCCCCGGCGGCGAGCGATCCGGCGGGCACGTTCGACGCCCAGCAAGCACTGGTTTTGGAATTCAGCCAGGGCGATGGGCTGCCGGTCGACGCCACCGCCTACAAGAACAATCCGAGCGCCTCGACCGCCGAGCCGGTAGCCGCCTCCCTGATCGCCGGCGGGACCAGATTTTCCGGCGCACAGACTCTCACCGTTCCCTCCAGTCCCAGCCTGAAGCTGCTGCCGAATCAAGGGCTCACGGAATCCGCGTGGGTCAAGATCGATTCTCCCCAGAAGGCGGCGTATGTGATGGCCCTGGCCGACGACAGCCGCGAGCTCGCGCTCGGTATCGACGGGACCCATGCGTTTGCCCGTTATTCGGGCGGCGCCGGCGCGCCCGTCACCGTGACTCAGTCAAATAGCGAGCTGTCGAGCGGCGACTGGCATTACCTCGCCCTGACCGCCGCCGCCGGCCAACTTACTTTGTACGTCGATGGTGTCGCCGCTGGGCAGGCGAGTGTCACGCTGGTGGAGATCGGCGGCAAACTCACCGTGGGCTCCGGGAAAAGCGGCAACTTCCTTGCGGGCGAAGTCGACTCGGTCGGCGTTTCCAAAGCGGCGCGCAGCGCGGAGTGGCTCAAAGCGATTGCCCGCAGCGAGGGAACCACGGCTCCCCTGGTCGTATACGGCGCCGACGGCCAGAAGGAAACCGGCGGGCAGGGCTCCTACCTGCTGACCATCCTGAAGAACCTCACGGTGGATGGTTGGGTAGTCATTGTCATCTGCATGACCATGCTCGCGATCGCCCTGGTGATCATGTTGCTGAAAGCGATTTACCTGAGCCGGGTCGAGCGCGCCAACAATGCGTTTCTGCGCGACTATCACGACATGGCGGGTAACGTCGACGCGGGAGCCCTGGATCAGAAGGAATCGAAGGCCGAAAACGAGTTCGACGAAGACGCCCCGGCGATGGCGGCACTCGTCAAGCATGAGGGTAAATACGGGATCTCGACTCTCTACAGCCTCTACCACCTCGGCATCGCCGAGCTCAACAAGAGAATGGCCGGACAGTCCGCCGGTGCGCAACGTACGCGGATCCTGTCGCCGCAATCGATCGAGGCCATCCGAGCTTCGATGGACGCGACCCTGACCCGGCTGCAGCAACGCCTCTCGGGACAGATGGTTCTACTCACCATCGCCATCTCCGGTGGCCCGTTCCTCGGTCTGTTGGGAACCGTCATCGGTGTCATGATCACATTCGCGGCTATCGCGGCATCCGGCGACGTCAACGTGAACGCGATCGCACCCGGCACCGCCGCGGCGCTGGCCGCGACCGTCGCCGGCCTGAGTGTCGCGATTCCCTGTCTCTTCGGCTACAACTGGCTCGGCACGCGTATCAAGGCGATCGCGGCCAACAATCGCGTGTTTCTCGACGAGTTCGTGGCTCGCCTGGCCGAGCAGTACAGCTAGTTTCCGCGCACGGATTCGGCCCGCTCACCCACCTGGAAGAAACATCATGTCCGGTCCAGTCGATAGTGGCGACAAAGATGTCTATGACGACATCAACATCACGCCCATGCTCGACCTCGCCTATGTGTTGATGATCATTTTCATCATCATGACCACCGCCACCGTGCAGGGCATCAAAGTCAACCTGCCCAAGGCCAGCGCGGCCCCGACGCTCGCCAAGCCGCAGACGAAGGCGATCACGGTCACGGCCGACGGCACGATTTTTCTGGATACTTTTCCAGTCAGCATGGCGCAACTCGAGAGCCTGCTGCGCCAGTACAAGGCGGCCAATCCCAATCTCCCCGTCATCATCAAGGGTGACGCCAAGGTCCAGTATCAGAAGGTCGTGGATGTGCTGGACCTGATGGGGCGCCTGGAGATCACGCAGCTCGGCCTCGTGACCCAGCGGATCGTCAAGTAAGGCTCCGCCTCGTGGACCGCAAGCATCGAGCCTTGAAGCACGTGCCGTTTGCCGCCGGCGGCCTGTTGGTGTTGGTCCTGCTGGCGGCGCTCATCTGGTTCATTCGCGATTTCATGGCCCATAACAGCCAAAAGACCGAGCGTGTGGTCCAGAACATCACTGTCATCCGACCCCCGCCCCCACCGCCCCCGCCCGATGAGCCGCCCCCGCCGCCGCCGCCCGAGAAAATCGAGCAGCAAATCCCACAGAACGAGCCCGATCCAGCGCCCGATAACGCACCGGCGCCCTCCGAGCAGCTCGGGCTCGACGCGGAGGGCGCGGCGGGCGATGACGCCTTCGGGCTCGCTGCGCGCAAAGGGGGGAGCGACCTGGTGGGTACCGGCGGCGCGGTGTTCGCCTGGTACACCAACAAGCTGAAAGACACGATTCTCGAGCGCTTGTCCGCGGATCCGCGCCTGCGCGGCAAAAAATACAACATCCCGCTACGCATCTGGCTGGACCCCGAGGGGCGGATCAAGAACATGCAGATCATCGGTAGCAGCGGTGACAAAGAGATCGACAAAGCCATCTCTACCGATGTGAGCGGCATCGGCCGATTCGGCGAAGCGCCTCCCCTGGAGCTGCCCCAGCCCATTACATGGCAGCTCAATTCGCATACCTAGAAGAAGCGGACCCAAGTTCAGGAGATCAGTTGGAATGTCATTTCGAAGTCATCTGGGAGCCGCCAGTGCACTGGCCTTACTGCTGTTGGGACCTGCCGCGCAGGCTGCCGACGATCCCGCGGGACAGCAGTCCCTGGGCGAGCTGCGCAACACCGTGGTCAACCTGTTGCAGGCGATGGTTGAAAAGGGATTGTTGACGCGCGAACAGGCGCAGCAGCTCGTCAAGCAGGCCCAGGACAAGGCTGCCGCCGATGCCGCAGCCGCGGCTGCCAGGAAGGCGGAGGTGGCGAAGGAAGACCAGAACGCCGTGCGCGTGCCCTACGTGCCGCAAATCGTCAAAGACGAAATCAGCAAGCAGGTGGAGCAGGAGGTCAGGCCTGCAATTGTCGCCGACGTCGTGAATGAGGCGAAGCAGGAGAGATGGGGTGTGCCCGCAGCGCTCCCCGAATGGCTTTCGCGTGTGCGTGTGTACGGCGATGTCACGGTTCGCGGCCAGGCGGATCGGTTTCCCAGCGACAATGGCCCGGTTCTCGACTACAACGGCATCAACGCGGCGGGTGGTCTCGGCAAAGTCGCGAACCCGTTTCTGGACACCACCGAGAACCGTTACCGGATGCGTCTGCGCGCGCGCTTGGGCGTGGAGGCGGACATCACGCCGAACCTGAAAGCATTTGTGCGGCTGGCATCGGGGTCGCTCACCGACCCCAGCTCCGAGAGCCAGACGCTTGGCCAGTACGGCTCGCGGTACACGGTTGGATTCGATCAAGCGTTCCTGCAATGGGATTCGAGCACCTCGAATAAGTTGTCGAATGTGACTCTCGAGGCGGGCCGCATCGCGAACCCGTGGTTCTCGCCCACCGAATTGGTTTACGCCCGCGATCTGTCTTTCGAGGGCACGGCGGCCACATTTCGCCTGGGTTGGGGTGACGGGGGGTCGGACCGCTCGCATGTCTACGCGACCCTTGGAGGCTTTCCGGTCCTGGAAGTCCCCCTGGTGAATTCCGAGAACAAGTGGCTGGTCGGGGCGCAATTGGGCACCAATCTGCGTTTCCGCGATGGGGCGGATCATCTGCGCTTCGGTGTGGCCTACTACGACTTCGTGCGCGTGACGGGCCAGCGCAATTCCCCCGACTCCACGCTGCTCAACTTCACCGCGCCGGCTTTCATACGCTACGGCAACGATGTGTTCGATATCTCCAATATCGCGGACCTCGATGGGAATGCCAACCTGTTCGCGCTCGCGTCTCATTTCCGCTTGGTGGATGTCGCGGCAAATTACGAGCACGGCTTCGGTCGCTATTCACTGGCACTCACCGGCGAAGGCGTCCGCAACGTCGGCTTCAATCTGAACGAGGTCAACTCCCTGTTGCCGGAGCCGCTGCCGGGGAAGGAAAACACCGGTTACGTCGGCGAAGTCAGCTTCGGTCTGCCCGTGGTGGACGAATTTAACAAGTGGCGCGTGGCGCTGGGCTACCGCTACGTGAAGCGCGATGCCGTGCTCGATGCCTGGACCGATGCGGACTTCCACGAGGGCGGCACGAACGCAGAAGGATTCTATGTCTGGGCCTCGTACGGGCTGGCGAAGAATACCTGGTTCCGGGTGCGCTACATGAGTGCCAACGAAATCGACGGCCCGCGCTACGGGCTCGATATTCTCCAACTCGACATCAACGCACGTTTCTGAGGGCTATGCCATGCGAAGGATCCACCTCATCCCGCTATTGGTCGGTCTCAGCGCGCTTCCTTGGCTCGAGCCAGCGGGTGCCCAGGTGGAGCGCAGCGGCGGGGGCGGCGCCAATGCCGCACTGTTGCAGCAATATCAGCAAGCCGTGGCGGAGCGCTCGCAGCTGCAGGCCGACAATGCCAAGCTGAAGAAAAGCGCCGACGATCTGAAGAAACAACTCGACAGCGCCACGCAGCAACTCGCGACACTGAAGGCGGGCTCCACCCATGGACAGGCTGCGTTGGTCGCGGCACTACACGAAAATGAGACCGCCGCGAAGAATCAACAGGATCTCAAGAACAAGCTGCAGGAGTTGGTGGGCAACTATCGCCAGACGATCACGACCCTGCGCGGGGTGGAGACCGAGCGCACCCAGCTGCAACAGCAGGTCGCGCAGGATAAAACCACTTTCGATCGCTGCGCGGCCGCCAACTTTGCGTTGTTTCAGATCAACGGCGAGATTCTCGATCGCTATGAGCACCAGGGCGCGTTCACCTACATGGCACGCGCGGAGCCCTTTACGCGCCTGAAGCGCACGCAGATCCAGAACCTGGTCGATGAATATAAAGAGCGGGCCGAAGCGTTGCGCGTCCAATCGCAAAGCGCCAACGCTGCTCCCCCAAATGGCACGGCGCCGCCCCCGAGCAAACAGTAGCCTTTCGCAGACAGTGCCCGCGATGGCGGGCCTGACGGCGGCTGACCTCGCCGTGGTGATCAACACCGCGGACCCGTTCTCCACTCGCTGAATCCGGCACTCGCTAGACGGCGTCCGCCGTCGCCAGCCCGTCCAGCGCTACCTCGATCCGCTCCACGTTAGGTCCTTGCGGTCCCGCAAGGCGCGCTGCTTGCTGAGTTTGGATGCAATCGAACGCGTCCTGACCCACGACTTACGTCGTCTCCATTCTCCTTCAGACCTCGTTGCAAGCACTGCTGTCGGGCAAAACCGGCGTAAACGTCATCTAAACGAAAAAGGACTGCAACACTGACTGACTACATTTTACCTGAGCCGGGACCGCAAACCGGCGACAAGTGACCTAGAACACCAAAACGATCCGCTTACAAGGGTGGTCTACCCGTGATTGAAAGTCGCAAACAAGCAGTGTCGATTCGGATGAACGCTACGGATGTGCGGAAGGTGAAAAAGGTCGCGAGCCGGCTCGGGGTGCGCGACTCCGACGTCATCCGCTTCGCGGTGAAAAGCATGCTGCAGAGGCTCGGGCCGCTTTACGACCCGGAAGCCAATGGCCGCAACCTCGTACCGGTCTTCGTCGAATCCGGGGCGGAGTTGCTGCGTTTCTTCGAAATCGATGCCTCGAGACTCGAGGCGATCGTCAACGGCGGTGTCGACCTGGAGCGGCGTGTCGATCGGGACGACATCGCACTGTTGGCGTTGACGGGGAGCCAGGAGCCCTACGCCGCCCTGAAGTTGAGTGCGCTCGATCGCAGTGAGCGCCGGGAACGGACCCCGGCCGAGCTGTCCGAATCGCTGCGCCAGTACCTCTACGCGAAGTACGTCTACCGCGCGATTCCCGAAACACACCTCCCGCACGAGCCGCCGCTACGACTGGCGGCGGTAGGCGCGGATTCACCGAAACTCGCAGAAGGATGAAGGGTATAGCCATGAACAGAATGATGACGATACGGAAGTTCCTCAAGCTCGGCCTGCTCGCGCCTCTTACGCTGGCCGGGCTGGGGGTTAGCTCCCACGCCCGGGCGGATAGCATTCTTCTGGCGCAGACCACTCTGGTAGCGGGGACGGAATCCACGGTGGACTCGTTCACGACGTCGGGTGCCGGAACAGTGACGGTGACTCTCCAGAGTTTGAACTGGCCGACGCAGTTGAACGCACTGAGTTTCTCCGCGACCTCGGCGAGCCAGGTGTTAGCGTCCTGGAACGGCACGGGAACGACTCTTACCGGCAGCACGACGACATTCGACGTCGGCGCCGGTACTTATTTCGCACACATCATGGCCACCGCGGGCGGAGCCCTGAACCTGGGCCTCTATTCGATGATGATGACGTTCTCTCCCAGCGGCACTCCCACAGTTCCGCTGCCTGCCAGCGGTTGGATGCTGCTGACCGGGATGTTTGTGCTAGTCGGCCTCGCGCGGGCGGCACGTCCCCTCGAGTTGACGGGAACCGCCGCGGCCTGACAGGCCCCGGCTTGAACGCGGCGCCGCTCAGCGCCGCGTTTTTTTCCCGAGAAACGAAAGCGTCATGTATGGCGCTTAGTATGACATTCGTCTAACCGAGGGCGCGGCCGACGCGCCCCGTCGTCTGTTACACCGAAAAAATACAATGATTTCAAAGCGGGTTCTGTTCGCACTCCTGTTCGCGTCGCTCGTGGGTCCGGCTCTGGCCGATGAGCCCAAAGTCGGCATGCAACCTGCCGGGAGCAACCTGCCCGCTTATCACTTGCAACCGGGGGACGTCCTGACCGTATCCGTCTGGAAAGAGACGGAGCTGCAATCCGAAGTGCTCGTCCGTCCGGACGGCGGATTCTCTTTCGCTCTCGCGGGCGACGTCGACGCGGTTGGCAAGACGGTCGAGGAAATCAGGGCTGTCCTGGTGGAGCGCCTGAAGCGCTACATCCCCAATCCCGTCGTCACGGTGGCCGTGAAATTGATTGGGGGAAACCGGATTTATGTCGTCGGTCGGGTGAACCACGCGGGAGACTTCCCGTTGAGCAGTCCGCTCGATGTGATGCAGGCGATCGCTCTCGCGGGCGGGATGACTCCATTCGCCGCGATCAACGATATCGTCATCCTGCGCCGGCAGAATGGAGGGCAACAGGCTATCCATTTTCATTATTCGGACGTAGCGCGTGGTCGCCAGCTCTCACAGAACGTTCTGCTCCAGGGCGGTGACACCGTGGTCGTTCCATGAGTGATTCCCGGACCCAAGGCGCGTGAGACGACGTATGGCTTATCCCACGGCAATTAGCTGTGGCTGCCTCCTGGGGGCGGGCGGAGTGTCGCACCTGCATGCGGCCGAGTGGTCGGTGCAGCCCATCTTTACCGTTGCGACCGATTATGACAGCGATCGCAACCTGGAGCCCGGCACCAAAGGCAGCGAGCAGGCCGTGTTGTACGGCGACCTGAAGTTGCAACGCGCGCTTGAAAACACCCAGATCGTCCTCGAGCCCAAGTTCGACTTGCGGCGCTACTCCGATTCGATCTGGGGACCGGGCAATGATCGCAGCCTGAATGCGGGTCTGGTCTGGACCGGAGAGCGGTTGAAAGTGACTCTGACGGGGTTCATCGCCAATCAGACTACGCTCTCGACCGAGGTGTTTGAATCTGGCGTCATCAACGGCAACACCCGTCGTCGCACCGAGCAGGCCAACGGTGAGTGGGATTGGTCGGAAAACGAGCGGCGCCAGAGTTTTCTGCAGTTGGGCTACCTGAGCTCTAGTTATTCGGGGACGCCGCTCGTGGAGTTGGAGCTGCCGGGCTACCGGTATCCGAACGCGGCTCTCGGCGAGCGCTTTTTCCTCTCCGAGCGCCTGACGCTCTCCGTCAGCGCGTTCGGCGACGCCCTCACCAGCGCGCGGCAGGGTAACTCCAGCCACGAGGAAGGCGGACAGGTTGAATTCATCGACCAATACACCGAGGCGACGAGCTTCGACATTTCGATAGGCGAGAGCAGACGCTCCCTTTCCGGGCAGAGCGGTTCTGGCACGAACGCGTCGGCGACCTTCACCCACCTTCTGGAGCGCGGCAGCGCTTCGCTCAGCTACCTACGCAGTCTCGTACCCTACGGCACCGGAATCCTCGTCGAGCGGCAGCAGTTCGCGGCAGCCCTGACCCGGCCGATCACGCCCGAGCTGGAAGTCAACTTCTCGTTGCTGCGCTTGCAGAACAATGCCTCCACTGTGCGTCTAGGACTCGACCGCCCCTATTACAACAACGCCCTGGTAGGCCTGAGCTGGAAGATGGGCGAAAGTTGGACGTTGCAACCCCAGGTATCGGCCGCGCTGACCAAGCCCATCCCGCCGCTCGGGAGCACCGCACCCATCTACGACCGGACGCTGGTCGAGTGGCGGGCGCAACTGTCCCTGGTGTGGCAGCCGCTCCCCGCCAAGAAATCCAGGTGAACCCGTGAATACCGCACTCGAAAAGCCCAATCCCTTGCGCGAGTACCTCACGGCCGCCAGACATCGCCGCAAGACGCTCATTCTCGTATTCAGTCTCGGCCTGCTGTTCACAGTATTGCTGGCAGTGTTCCTGCCGCCGAAATACCGCTCGTCCGGTACCATTCTCATTGAGCAGCAGGAAATGCCGCAGGAGCTCGTTCGCTCAACGGTGACCTCCTACGCCGACGAGCGGGTGCAAGTAATCAGCAAGCGTGTGATGACGACCGAGACACTGCTCAACATCATTCGCCGCTACGATCTGTATCCGCAGGAGCGCGCCAAGGATACGCGCGAAGCGCTTCTCGGCCGGATGCGCAAGGATATCGGACTGAAGATGATCAGCGCCGACGTCATCGACCCGCGCAGCGGGCGCCCGACCGCGGCCACGATCGCGTTCGAAGTTTCCTACATCAGTCGCCAGGCGGACCTGGCCGCGAAAGTGGCCAACGAGATCACGACGCTCTATCTCAACGAGAATCTCAACAACCGCACTCAGCTCGCACGCGATGCGGCCACTTTCCTCGAATCGGAAGGCGACCGGATCAACCGCCAGATTGCCGAGCTCGAAGTGAAACTCGCGGATTTCAAGGACAAGAATCTGCAGAAGCTGCCCGAGCTGACACAGCTCAACATGCAACTGCTCGACCGTACCGGCGAGGAATTGCGCGGCGCCCAGAATCGCAAGGACTCGCTCGAGCAGCAGCGCGTTTATCTGGAGGCGCAGCTCGCGCAGCTGAAACCCAACTCCACGGTGTTCTCCGATACCGGCGAGCGCATTGTCTCCTCCGCCGACCGGCTCAAGATGGCGCGCTCGCAGCTCGATTCCGCGCGTGCCACGTACGCTCCGGATCATCCGGACGTCGTCAGGCTGCAGCGCGAGGTGGACGGCCTGCAAAAAGGTGTTGCTGCCGCAGGCGGACCGAAGTCGACCGCCCCCTCGACCGAGCTCAACGATCTGCGCCGGCGCCTGGAAAGCGCGCGCTCCTTGCTCGCTGACGCACGGGAGCGCTATAGCCCCGAGCACCCCGACCGGATTCGCCTGGAGCGCCAGGTGGCGGACCTCGAGGCGCAGCTCGCAGCCGAGCCACTCGCCGCGCCAGTTGTCAGCGCCGACCCGCCGAACGCGGTTCCCATCGAGGCCGACAACCCGGCGTTCGTACAGATCCAGGCGCAGCTCTCCGCGACGCGCAACGACATCGCGGCCCTCGCGGGCGAGATGGCGAAACTGCGCGCGCAGGCGGACGAGTACCAACGCAACATCAGTCTCTCGCCGCAGGTCGAAAAGCAGTATCGGGAGCTCTCACGCGACTACGACAATGCGCGGCTGAAGTACGCTGAAATCCGCTCCAAGCAGGTCGAGGCGAAAACGGCGCAGAACCTCGAAGCCGACCGCAAAGGCGAGCGTTTCACGCTCATCGATCCGCCCCTGCCGCCCGAGGAGCCGATCAGTCCCAACCGGCTGCTCATCTTCATCGCCGGCACCGTGTTGAGTATCGGTCTCGTGGCCGGCGTGCTCTGGTATCTCGAGACGATGGACAGCACGGTGCGCGGGCGCAGGGACCTGTTCGATCTCACGGGAATTGCGCCGCTCGCGCTCGTGCCTCACATCGGCACGCTGGCTGAGGCTCGCGCCGCCCGGCGGCGACTGTGGCTCACCACCGGCACGAGTGTCGCCACGCTGTGTGTGGCCGTGGTCCTCATTCACTTTTTCTACAGGCCACTCGACGTGCTGTGGTTTTCCTTCGCGCATCGTTTTGGCTTCTAGAAGCGGACATCACCATGGACAGAATCCAACGCGCGCTCGATCTCGCCAAGATGCAGGGGCAACGCACGGCCGCGGCGCCCGCCGCCGCCGTGCCGGCGGCCGACGATCCGCGCCTCGAGCGGGTGGCGCTGAACCGCGAGTTCGCGCTTGGCTCGGTGGAGTCCATCGCGCGTCTCCCGGTGGACTGGGCTGGCCTGAAAGAGAGGCGGGTCATCGCCACGCACGACCTGCAACCCGCCGGGCACGCTTACCGAATGTTGCGCACCCAGGTATTGCAACGGGCACGCTCACACGGACTCAACACCCTCGGCGTGGTGAGTGCCGTCAACGGCGAGGGAAAAACCCTCACCGCGGTGAATCTTGCCCTGAGCCTTGCGGCGGAGCCGAACCAGACGGTTCTGCTGCTGGATCTCGATCTGCGGCGTCCCGCTGTGGCGCGGACGCTCGGCCTGGCCGCCGAGCGCGGTCTCGAATCCTGGTTTGGTGGCGACGAGCCCACAAAGAACGTCTGTTACGCGATCGAAGGTATCGAGCGCTTCCACGTGTTGCCGACGATGTCTCCCGTAAGCGGCAGCTCCGAGGTCCTGGCCGGTGTCGCCACACGGAGGTTGTTCAATGAGCTGAAGGGACGCGATCCGGGGCGGTTGCTCATCGTGGACCTGCCTCCTGTATTACTCAGCGACGATGCACTCATGGTCGCGCCTCTGTTGGATGCAGTCGTGCTGGTCGTCAACGAGCGCCGTACGAAACGCGAGGACGTCCTCCGGGTCGTGGAGCTTCTTGGCAATACTCGGATCGTCGGAACCGTTCTCAATCGCGCCTCGGAGTCCGAGCGGCGGACATATTGAGGCCGCAATGTACGAGCAGTTTTACGGCCTTCGAGAGAAGCCTTTCGCACTGACACCGGATCCGGCCTACCTGTATCTGGCTAAGCGCCATCGACATGCGCTCACGATGCTGGAATACGTGCTCTCCGAAGCCTCCGGCTTCGCACTCATCACCGGCGAGGTCGGCTGCGGTAAGACCACAGTAGTGCGCCACTTCCTGGAGCGCACCCAGCAGCCGCTCAACGTCGGGTTCATCACCAACACTCATCCCGGCTTCGGCAACCTGTTGCCCTGGATCATGGAAGCGCTCGGGATGGACGTCGGGCAGGGAGCCGCCAGCGAGCAGTACCGGCAGTTCGTGGGACATATCAAGCGCGAATACGACGCCGGGCGCCGCGCGGTGCTCGTCATCGACGAGGCGCAGAATCTCGGGGTTGCCGGCCTCGAAGAGCTGCGTGTGCTCTCGAATCTCAACGCCGGCAAACATATGCTGCTGCAGACGATTCTCATTGGCCAACCGGAGCTGCGCGCCACACTCGGCCTGCAGCAGTTGCGCCAACTCGCCCAGCGTATCGCCATAGACCATCATCTCGAGGCCCTGCGCGCGGAAGAGACCGTCGGCTATGTCCGGCATCGGCTCGCGGTTGCCGGTGGGCGACCCGACATTTTCACCCCCGAAGCGCTCGACCTGATCCACGATTGTACGGGCGGCATACCCCGGTTGGTGAACCTCGTATGCGACACGTCGCTCGTGTACGGTTTCTCGGACCAACAGACGATTATCGCCGCCGATCTCGTTGAGCAGGTGGTCGCGGATCGCGCCTCGGGCGGCCTGTTGCCTCTGAAGGTTGCGGGCAAGGCGGTTCGCGGGCCGTTGGCGGCTGTTTGACAACCCCGCGCCCCGTGAAAGAGCCCCAGCCGCGCCTGCGTATTTTGCACGTGGTCGCGTCGTACTACCCGGCGGTCCGTTACGGCGGTCCTATCCGCTCGGTGCACGGCCTGGCAGCAGCGCTTGCACGCCAGGGTCATGATGTGCACGTCTATACAACCAACGTCGACGGCGATTCGTTACTCGACGTGCCGGTGGACCGACCTGTCCTGCTCGACGGCGTAAAAGTTCACTACTTTCCGGTACCTGCTCTGAAGAGGCTGTGGTGGTCACCGGCGCTCGAGCGCCAACTGCGGACTTCGATAGCGGAGTTCGATGTCGTGCACGTCCACGCCGTTTATCTTTTGCCGATGCGCGCAGCTGCGCGTGCCGCCGCGCGGGCGGGCATCCCATACGTTGTTACACCTCGCGGGATGCTGATACGCGAACTCATCCGTCGCAAGAGCAGGTGGGTAAAGACCGCCTGGATTAATCTCGTCGAGCGCACGACGCTGGCGTATGCAGCTGCCGTGCACGTTACGGCCGATGTCGAAGGCGCGGAGTTTCAGGCGTTAGGACTCCCATATCGGCGCATTGTCTGCATCCCAAATGGCGTTGAATTCCCGGCTGAGCATGCTTCGCTCGAGCAGGGTCCTTTCGCGACGCTTCCCGAGTGCTTCGTCCTTTTCCTGAGTCGAATAAACTGGAAAAAGGGCTTGGATCGTCTCATCACCGCCTGGCAGTGGGTACCGGACCTGCCACTGGTCATCGCCGGTAACGACGATGAGAACTACCGCCCCCGGCTGGAGGAATTGGCGAAGTCGGTGGGCGTGGCCGACCGGGTAATTTTTCTGGGTCCGGTGAGTGACGCGCAGAAGTGGGCGTTGTATGAGCGGGCACAGTTATTTGTACTACCGTCCTACTCAGAGAACTTCGGCAACGTCGTCGCGGAGGCCATGGCTATGGGATGCCCGACGCTCGTAACGCGCGAAGTGGGGATCGCCCCGCTGTTGGAATCGACAGGTGCGGGAAGAGTGGTGAGCGGCGAACCGCGCGGGCTCGCCTCGGCCATAGCCCAGCTGCTCGCCGATCCTGCGGCACGCCAGGAAATGGGCCGCAGGGGAGCCGAGGCGGCGCGCTCCAGGCTGTCCTGGCCGGGAATCGCCGCCGACGTCGAGCGCCTCTATCGTGAAATCTTGCGTCAGAAGGCGGAACTGGCCGCCGCCGCATGAGGCGCCATCTGACCGATGCTTTGTGGGTGATCTCGGGTACCGCGTTGAGCGCCGTTGGGACGCTGGTCGGAATTCGGGTCCTCACACAATATCTCGCCCCTGCCGCCTATGGTGCTGTCTCACTCGCTCTAGGTCTCTCGACGCTCGCGATCAGCCTCGTGGCAACCCCCCTGACGCAGGCCGCGATTCATTACTATCCCGCCCTGACACAGAGCGACTCCAC
>JAQGOE010000200.1 GCA_028293725.1 Gammaproteobacteria bacterium
CGGCTGCAATTTCGATCGATCGAACGACGTCCGATCCCAGTTCTCAGGGATCACGTTCCCCGAACTCGCACTCGCCGGATTCCCCGCGCCGCCCGGCACGGTGTTCGCGGCAGGCGGCGTGAAATGATCCGACAGCGACGAAGTGTGATTCCACGAGGCGTCAGAGGGCCCCGCCTGTCGCGGCGTTGGCGCACGCGATGACGCCCCCGCCCCACCCATCAACTGGCGCAGCGGATCTAAATCCTCCGCGGAGTCGTCGGACTCGCTGAAAAGTGGCGCTACAGGCCGATCGCCTGGTCCGCCCGACTGTGGACCGGGACGAAGTGCGACGCGTTCCGGCTGACGTGCGGCCGCGGGCTCCGCAGGTGCGGCGGCGCTGGCCGTCACGGCTATTTCATACTCGTCGATGAAAACTTTGTCGCCGGTCTTGAGCGGGTACGGCTCGTTTCGCGGCAACACCACTTCCGGGTTGTTGATGGCAATCCCGTTGGTACCCACACCCTCGACAAAAAACACACCGTTGATAAACCGCACCGTCGCGTGATGCCGGTGCACGCCGACGCCTGGCAACACCATGTCGTTCTCGGGCGCGCGGCCGATGCGGCCGCCGTCGACGGTGAATACCTTGCGGCGCGCCGAGCCAAGGCTGGCGGCATTCGCGCTCATCACTTCGAAGGTCAGGTACACGGAGTTTCTGCCGGCTCAAGTGCCCGGTCAGCCTCCTATGAGAACGGTAGGACAACCCAACACGATCGTTCCGCCGTGCGCCGTACTGTCGCCCATGCGTGCCGCGGGTTTACCCATTATGAGCACCGTGGCGGAGCCCTTGATGATGGAATCCGGCGGACCCCCACACACACACATGTCACCCACAACAGCCGCGGGTAACCCACCGATGAGCACGGTTGGAGCACCCGGCCCGACTATCGGTCCGCCGACGTGCGGAATCGGCGGAATCATCGGTGTCATCATTGGACAAACATGCATGTCGCTGATACGGGCCGCCGGCGTCGTCATGCTCGTGCCCCCTTCATGGGTGGCGCGAAGATCTGTAGCGCCCTGAGGACAAACGCGTTCATGAGGCCCGCATAGTCCGGCGCCTGGCTGGCGGCAAGCCGCAACGCCGCCACGGCCGCCTCGGCCGGAAGGTGATCCGGCGGCGGAATCGGATCGTAGCCGCGGGGCGCGAGGCTGCCCCCATTCCAACCCGCGCTCGCGGCAAGCCAAGCGCCGGGCGTGCCGAACTCGCCCTGCTCCGCGAAATCCAACGCGGCGCGGCGATTCTCCTCCGCCGGGTCGGCCAACCATTGTTGTGCCAGGGCGAGACCGGCGCGATCCGCGGCCGTCGCGACGGGGAGACCTGCGAGCACGGACTTGAAGCACTCACACGCCCACGCGGTCACATACCGCTTTGGCAAAACGCGCGCCACGACCGCCAACGCGTCCGTGGGCAGTCCACGATCCAACAGCTCGTCGACACAGCGCCGTACATTGGCACCACGGGCGAGCACGGCGAGCGCCGCGCCGCTCAAGGTGAGGCGCTGAGTGAGGCTCGACGCGCTGGTCGTTGAGTTTGGATCGAAGGCTGACACCATATCCTCCGTCATGTGTTTGGGCGGCTCATCCGATTTTGGTCAGGCTGCCCTTCAGCGAGGCGATGCCTCCGGAGGACAGGTCCAATGTGCCGCTGCCCTGAATGGCCGTCTTCGTGCCGCTCAAGGACACTTGCGTGCCGGAGATCGCGGTCTGGGCGGCGTCGATGGCGGCTTTCTGCGTGCCCGAGAAATTCAGGGTCGTCCCGGAAATCTCGACAGTGCCATCCGCCTTGAGAACGATACTGGCCGCGCCGCACACGAGTTTGATCTGCTCGTCCGCCGTCACGGTGAATTGCATCCCGACCTGGTGTTTGTCGCTCTCCTGGACCTTGGTGGTACGGCCCTTGGTCACCGTGTGAGTCTCGGCGCCAGTAACGGAGACGCTCAGATCGTTGCCGACCGTGAGCGTGTCGTCGTGCTGCACGCTCGTCGTGCGATCGCCCTTGTCCTTCTTGGTGGCGCCGATCGTGATCGTCTGGTTGTTCTCAACCACCACCTGCAGATCTTTCTCGGCGTGCAGATAGATTGCTTCGGAGCCCTGTTTGTCTTCGAAGGAAAACTCGTTGAAATTATCGGTGCTGCCCTCGAGGCTGCTGCGGCTCTTGAGACCGCTGCGCGTCTGATTCGCCGGCAGATCGTAAGGGGGCATCTGCTCGGCGTTATAAACGCTGCCGATCACCAGCGGACGGTCCGGATCGCCCTCCAGGAACGACACCACCACTTCCTGGCCGACGCGCGGCACGTGCTGGCCGCCCCAATTCTTGCCCGCCCAGTTCTGCGCCACACGCACCCAACACGAGCTATTGTCATCCGCCTTGCCGGCCCGGTCCCAATGGAACTGCACCTTCACGCGGCCATACTTGTCGGTCCAGACCTCCTGTCCGGACGGGCCCACGACGAGTGCGGTCTGCGTACCCTGGATGACAGGTTTCGGTGTCGCGCGCTCGGGCCGGTACGGCGCGCTCGCTGCGACGGCCTCGAGCTTGATCGAAAACTGCGACTCCAGTGCCGCACCGGCGCCCCCGGTCTGCGCGACGTCGGAGGTCAGCTCGCAGGCCGTCGACACGATCAGGTACTTCACGTTGAGCGCCGTGCGCGGATGACCCGTCAGCTTGAACAAGCGCCCGGCGCTCAAGCCCGCCGCATCGCCGTCGCTGTGACTGACGCTTTGGGTCGAATACAGCCGCTCTGCGCGTAACTTCGCCAACCGCTCGACCCCTGCGGAGGTGAGCTGACTCGCGCCGGCAGGATATTCGAAGATCTCGTATTTGGAAGGGTCCCTACCGCCTGCGACCTGCGAGGCGCCGACCGCGAGCGCTGTGGGCGTCTCAAAGTTGTAGTCACGCGAAGCAAACGCGGCCGGCTGAAATGAAGCTTCAACCGTCCACGATTTGAGGTGATCGCGGTCTCGCTGGGCCTGTGTGGGCGTGGGCGGGTAGTACGGCACCTCGTAATAACCACTCGCCGAGGTGAGCTTACCGACATCATCGGTGAGAACGAGCTCGTGCTTCCCGGCCGAATGCTCGAAGTAATAAAAGATCCCTTCGTGCTCGAGCAGCCGGCTGAGAAAATCGAAGTCGCTCTCGCGATACTGAACCCGATATTCCCACGGCTCGTAGTTGGCACTCAGCGCCAGGCGATGCGGCGAGGATCTGCCCTGCTGACACACCTCAGCGAAAATGTCGGGTGTCGACTTCTTCTGAAACACCCGGCAGTCCGCGCGCCGGGTCAGCAGCCACAGCGCCGGGCGCAGGACGGCTCGGTATTCGTGGCTGCGCTCGCCATAACCGACATGAGCGAATTCGGTGACGATGCCATTGAAATAGCGCGCGGCGCCGCTGGCACTCGTGATGACCGCGGCGGTCACCGACTGGCCGAGGATGCTGTCCGTGTCCAGCGCGCCGTCGGAGCCGGAGGCGCCGGAGCCGAACAGCGCGAGGTGGTATTCGAACGGTCGGCTGATCCCTTCCCGACCCGACAGACGCGCGACTTTCAGCCCCTTGAGAGCGGTCGGGCCCTCGAGCTGTACGGTGCGGGTGTCTTGATAGCTTTTAGCCACGCGCCCTCGCGAATCGAGGGTGCTGGCAAGAGCGGGCGCGCGCTAGATCGCGGTCAGCCTCAGGGCGGCCTCTTCGTTCTTCGAGTAGAAATAGAGACCGTCCGTATCCTTGCCCTCGGCAATGATCACGGGAACCGCGCCCTCGAATTTCTGCAGGGCGATAGCCGTGGCCGCCACTTCGTTGATGCCATGGCTCTTCACGTACTCCGTCCAGCGCGAATCGCCCTTGTCGATCCGCGCGCCGGCGTCCGTTGCCCTGCGCAACAGCTTGCCGAACTCGTAATAGTCGAACTCCGCCACTTTCGCGCGGGCCATGGTACGGGAACCTTATGTCGAGTGCTGTGCCCGTAAGTACCTGAAAAGCTGGGCCTCCGCAAGCGACATGTGGCGGCGACGCGAAACCGGTCATGGTATGGCCTGCCATGTGCGGGCCTAGAACGCGCCCTTCAGGGCATCGCCGTCTTCGAACAGGAATTCGGAGACCGCCTTGGCCAGCTTGTCCTTCGATTCCGACGCCCTCTGGAACCCGAGCTCATGCAGCGCCGTCAGGTACACACGGAAGACGGCCTTGTCCGCCGCGCCGTCCTTCTTGTTTCCAAAGATGAGTTGCTCTCTGTCGAAATTCGGCGCGTAGCCCGAGGCCTTCAGGCAGATGAATTCCCGCATCAGCACACGGGGCACGCCGCGCTCCGAGTCCCACAGCGACCGCGGATTCGCGCGGAAGAACAACCGCCAGTTGTCCCGCGTGCTGAGCCCGGCATTCTTGGTTCTATCGAATAAACCGGATTCGTCGTTGTTGAGAGCGACATGGAACTGGTGGCCCGAATGCACGCCTCCCATGATGAAGGCGTCGTTCAACATTGGGCTCCAGCCGCGTGTGCTGAGAATGCTGCCCGAGCCGACCACGGGGACTGCAGTCATCGGACGCATCGGACTCGGAGCCATCGGTCCCATTGAGCCCGTCGCCGTAATCGAGGGGTCCCACGCACCCGGGGGAGCCGAACTCAGCGAACTCGTCGGACGCATTGAGGTCGTCGGACGCATCGGAGTCATCGAACTCGTCGGACGCACCAGACTCGGCGGACTCATCGGGGCCATCGGCCTCGGACTCATCTGATCCATCGCGCCGGTCGCCGCTATCATCGGGTCCCACGAGTCCGGGAAAGGAGCCCCGGTCGCAATCGCCTGGCGCCTGTTCATGATGTCCTCGACCATTCGCAGGCTCTCCTCCTCCTGCACACCGCCGGCGGATGAGAGGCCAAAATTAGAGACCAACGCCTCGTCGCTGCGTAACTTGGTATCGCCCAGGATCAGGGCGCCCGCGGTCGCGCCAGTGGTCTTCTCATAAGCCAGCCAGGACATGGCGATGGACTGCTTCGGTCCCTTCGGATCGTCCTTTTCGAGCTTGAATCCGAACCAGGAGTTGTCTGACACGTACGTCGGAAACTCGGTAAAGGCCTCGATGTGAAAATTTTCCTTCGACAGTTTCATACAAGACCTCAGTTAAAGCTGTATTCGAGCTCGCTATCACGCACGCCGATGCGCACAGCCTTCGTCGGATTCGATTGCGACAGGCGCGTGAGAAACTCCCGGCTGATCTCGGGCAGCAGCGTGTTGGTCAGAATCGCATCGATCATGCGGCCGCCGCTCTCGGGCTCGGTGCAGCGGGAGGCGATGAGCTTCACCACGTCCTCGTCGTAGGAAAGCTCCACGCCGTGATTACGATCGATGCGCGTAACGACACGATCCATCTGCAACCGGATGATGCGGCCGAGCATGTTGTCGCTCAGCGGGTAGTAGGGGATCACGACGATGCGGCCGAGCAAGGCGGCCGGAAATGTCTTCAACAGCGGGGCTCGTAGCGCCTTCGAGATGCCTTCTGCCTCGGGCAGCAGCTCAGGGTCCTTGCACATCCCCATGATGAGGTCTGTACCGACGTTGGTCGTAAGAATGATGAGCGTGTTCTTGAAGTCGATGAGACGCCCCTCGCCGTCTTCCATCACACCCTTGTCGAACACCTGGAAGAAAATCTCGTGCACGTCCGGATGCGCCTTCTCGACTTCGTCGAGCAGCACGACGCTATAAGGCTTGCGGCGCACGGCTTCCGTCAGCACCCCACCCTCGCCATAACCGACATAGCCCGGCGGCGCGCCTTTGAGCGTGGAGACGGTGTGCGCCTCCTGGAATTCGCTCATGTTGATGGTGATGAGGTTCTGCTCACCGCCATAGAGTGTTTCGGCGAGCGCAAGCGCCGTCTCGGTCTTCCCGACGCCAGAAGGTCCGGCGAGCATGAAGACTCCGATAGGCTTGTTGGGGTTCTCCAAACCCGCACGCGCGGTCTGCAAACGCTTCGCCACGACTTCGAGCGCGTGGTCCTGGCCTATAACGCGGTGGCCCAAGGTTCCGGCGAGCGCCAGGACCGTGGCGACCTCGTCCTTGACCATGCGACCGACCGGAATGCCGGTCCAGTCCGCGACGACGGAGGCGACAGCCTGCTCATCAACGCTGGGCAGAACGAGGGGTTGCTCACCCTGCTCCTTGGCGAGTTGGGTTTGGAGCTCTTTGAGTCGGGCGAGATCCGCAACGGCACCAGGCTGCGCCGCTGAAGCGGCTACCGCAGGTTCTGCGCCCGCAGCCGCGCTGGCCGAGCTCCCGCTCACTTCCCGCAACCGCGCCCGCAACGCCAAAATCTCATCAACGAGCGTCTTCTCGCTCTTCCAAGTCGCCTGGAGCGTCTCCAGCCGCGCGGTCTCACTCTCCAACGACTTGCGCGCCTTGCCCTCGCGATCGACGGTATCGATACCGATCGCCGCCTCCCGGGCAATAATCTCCAACTCAGTCTGCAACGCCTCGAGCCGACGCTGACAATCCTCCACCGCCGCTGGTGTAGCGTGATGACTCACTCCCACACGCGCACAAGCTGTGTCGAGCAGGCTCACGGCTTTGTCTGGAAGCTGCCGGTCCGGTATGTACCGATGCGCGAGCTTCACGGCCGCCTCGAGAGCCTCATCCAGAATCTGCACCCGATGATGCTTTTCCAACGCGGTCACGATCCCGCGCATCATCAGCAGCGCCTTATCCTCCTCGGGCTCATCGATTTTGACAGTCTGGAACCGGCGGGTGAGCGCCGGATCCTTCTCGATGTATTTTTTGTATTCGGCCCATGTCGTGGCACCGATCGTTCGCAGCGTGCCGCGCGCGAGCGCCGGTTTCAGAAGATTGGCCGCGTCGCCCGTCCCAGCAGCGCCACCCGCGCCCACCAGTGTGTGCACTTCGTCGATGAACAGTACGATGGGCCGCGGAGATGCCTGCACCTCATCGATGACCTGGCGCAGGCGCTGCTCAAACTCACCCTTCATGCTGGCACCCGCCTGCAGAAGGCCCACATCGAGTGCCCGCAGCGACACATCCTTCAATGACGGGGGCACATCTCCGGCCGCGATTCGTCGCGCGAACCCTTCGACCACCGCCGTTTTGCCGACGCCCGCCTCGCCTGTCAGAATCGGATTGTTCTGACGCCGGCGCATCAGAATATCCACGATCTGGCGAATCTCTTCGTCGCGGCCGACGACCGGATCGATCTTGCCCTGCCGCGCCTGCTCGGTGAGGTCCACTGTGAAACGCTGGAGCGCCTCCTGTTTACCGAGTTGCGCGGGCGGCATCGCCCCGCTCGACTCTCCGGGCGCCCCCTGTTGAGAGAGCTGTGAGCCATCCGTGGCCGCGAGCGCGCCCTCGGGTGAGCCCGCGACCATCTTCTCGAATTCCTCGGCCAGCCGGTCCGGCTGCACCTTATCGAACTCACGCGAGCTGCTGATGAGCACATTCTTCAGCGAGGGATTCTTGAGAATCGCCAGCAGCAGATGCCCGGAGCGGATCTGCGCGGCACCGAACTTCAGCGTCGACCACACCCAGGCGCGTTCCGTCGCGTCCTCGATGTGCGCCGACAAGTCGGAAATCGAAGTCGCCCCGCGCGGCAATCTGTCGAGCGATTCGGTGAAATTCTGCGCAAGCCGCCCGGCGTCGAGGTTGAACGAGCGCACGATACAGGCGATGTCTGAATTCGACTGCTGCAGAATCTGGTGGAACCAATGCACGAGTTCCACGTAGGGATTGCCGCGGAGCTTGCAGAATACGGTCGCACTCTCGATCGACTTGTAGGCAAGACTGTTGAGTTTGCCGAACAGCGCGACCCGACTGATATCACCCATGAGGAGCTCCGGAGAGGTTTGAATTCACCGGCGCGCCGGCACGTCGTTCCTGGATGACCACATCGGAAGCACCCGCGCGACCCCTGCCGAGCCAGCTCGTCCAACCAATCTGACTCCCCGCGGCGCCGAGCCGCACACCGGGCATGTCCACGTCACGCAGCAGGAGCCGCAGTTGCCAGTCCCACTCATCGTTCGTGTAGAACCGCACGAGGGCATGCAACTCGGCGAGGCCGGGCGCACCAGGCAGGAAATTGCTGAAATCGGCGCGCGGCACCGGCCCGAGCACGATTTCGAATTTGTGCTGGCACTGCCACGTCGCGCCGCCCAGCGTCATAGTCAGACCGAGTTGTTGCTCGCCCAGGTGGCAATGCAAATCCGCTGGAATGTCGAGCCACGCTCCTGAAAAGGAGCGGACCTCAACAGGCAGATCGAAGTAGTCGGTAAGAATCGCCTCGAGCCCATCCGCCGAGCGCGCCTGTTGGGCAAATCGCCCGGCGCGGCTGAGCTTCGCGTAGTCAGGCACAGCATCGACATCGTGAGCGCTATCCGCCGCGAGGCCAAACAGCGCGCCGATATAGGTGCGAAAACGGTCCTCATCAGGCCGATCGAGACTTACCGCGGGCTCGCTGTCGGCCCATGCCCGATAAAACAACGAGATGAGGCGATGTTGAAACAGGTTGAAAAAATCAACGATCGCGCCGTCGTCCTGCTGTCGCCGGCGCTCGTAAGCGAGCTCGGTAAGATGCAGCGGTAGCGCGCCGTTGGGTCCGAACAGACCGAAGCCGTACTGCTCCAGGCATAACTGCCCGGCATCGTTCGTGCTCACGGCGGCCACATCGCTCGGAGCGAACGAAAGATGAGGAGCTTGCGCCACGCGCACGGCATCGTCCGAGGCCTTCCGCGATTCGCCCAGGCGCGGGCGATCCGCGTGCGACTGCTCCAACACCCGCAGGGCTGCGAACAGGCTGAAGCCATGGGGCTGTGCCCGTAAACGGGCCAGCGCGCTCAGATCAACTGGCGACATCCAACCCTCACTGGCCATGTCTTGACCGCGCCTCGCGCAGTCGACTGCAGCCGCATTTGTGTGAATGAATTCAGCGAAACGTAGCGCGCGAAAAACCGCTCGAGCACGCTTCCAAGCGCCACAACACCGGCGCCTTCGAACGAGGCGTCGTCGACCGTTAGCGCAATCTCGAGGCCGCGTCCGTAGCTAATCGGCCCGAGCATCGGAATACGTCGCACGACCGGGTTGTAGCTCACGCTACGTACACCTTCGACCTGGCGCATCGCTGCGGCATCGTTGGGATCGGCGTACAGAGCGAGCAAATCTCGCAGACACTCGGCGCCGGTCTCGGGCGCCCGCTCGACGAGCGAGAGGTAGTTGAGCGAGAGGTGGCTGATCAACTTCCAGGCGGTGGCACCGAACCCGGGCGACTGCCGCGGATAGCTCGGCCCGGCGATACACCGCACGGACTCGACAGGCGCGCCTCCCTCGACCGAGAAATCGGTGCGGCCCTGTCCGGTCGCCATCTGCACCGGCAGATCCCGATTACTGCACAGCGCCTGCGCGTCGATCTGGCGAATTTCGCCGGTTGCCGCACGCTGTGCCGAATCGACGATGGCGATATAACACTCCGTACCGACATAGCCGGAACGCGCCCCGCTCTGTTGCTGGCGCGGCGACAGCAGGCGCGGCCGGCGCTGCAGAGTGTAATAGGTCTTCGCCGACTGGCGAGCGGCACCGTGGCTCACTGAATAAAACGGCAAGATCTGGGCGATGGACTCGCCGCCGGCACCGATGCCCTCCACACTCTTGAGGCTGTGGATCTCGAAGTCCATCGGCCGATTGCGATCCGGCACGAGGTGATATTCGGTCTCGGTCGGGCTCACATGCACACGGTCCACCGCGCGCGGCCAGAGATTCACGGCGGGAGTGCAGAACAAACGGAAGTGCGCGGCATCGAGCGCGTTTTCCAGTCCGGGCTGCACACGATCCATTGCGACATAGATCTCGAGCTCGTCACCGTCGCAGGCACGCACGGCCGGGGCCAGGTCGTGTAGAGAGAAAAAGAGATAGCGCTCGGGAAACGCGAAATACTCCTGCAACAGCCGATAACCCTGAAACGCCGCGCGAGTCACAGGGAAAAGCGCTTCAGAATCGTCGAGGCCGGGCTGCCGCACGCTGCGGGGCTGGATGAAATGAACACTGCTTCCCGGGCGCGTCCCGCGCACGTAGACACCAACGCAATCCGCCGTGACCTGTTCAAAAATCCGCTGTGCGATGTCTGGCGTTGCCTTGACGAAGAACGTCAGTGAGTTGAGCGGCAGCATTTTAATATTCACGCCCGCTGCGGTCTTGAGCCGCAGCCGTATCGCTGTGCGCGCCCGCCCATCCGTAACGATGCCTTGTGTGGAGAGCGCACCGGAACCCGACAGATACTTGGCTTCGACGACCGTAAGGGGCCAGAGCGTTACATCGTGGGCCGTGCGGAACTCGCATGACGTACGCTCGCCCTTAATAAGTGGCGCACGCAGGCTGGTATCGCGCTTTACCAGATGCCCGCCGAGTACGCCGCCCTCTTTCATGTCGGGCGCCAACTCCACGATAGCGCACGACGGCGTCGGGCTGAGGAAATGGGGATAGACCATTTCCAGCAGGTGCTGCGTGAAGTCCGGATGGCGCGCGTCGAGTTTGAGTTGCACCCTTGCGGTGAGGAATGCGAATCCTTCGAGCAAACGCTCGACGTACGGATCGGCACACTCGATGCCTTCCATACCGAGACGGGAGGCAATACGCGGGTAGGCCCGCGAGAACTCCGCACCCATCTCACGAACAAACTGCAGTTCGCGGTTGTAGTATTCGAGCAGGCGCGGATCCATGGCTAGCCCGCACCCGCGTCCGCGACATTGACGCTGCCCGAGTCGACGTCAACACGTGTACGCAAAACGAGTTGCAGCGGCGCCGGTTGACCCCAGAGCTGCGCCTCGATGCGAAACGCGAGCACGTGCGTCTCGTTACCTTCTTGGCCCATCTCGGGAGTCACACGCACCGCGGAGAGCCGCGGCTCGAAACGCCGGATAGCCGCCTCTATCGTGGCGGCAATCTGCAGCGGATCGGCCGAGCGCGCGGCGCGTCCGGCAAGCGATGGCATGCCGAAGTTCACGACCGAGGCCTGCACGTGCGGATACGCCGAAAGGTCGACTACCGCGTCGAGACTGGCGCAATTCAGAAGCGCGCCGAGATCGCGACAGACATACTCGCGCAGCCGGCGCATGGAGATCGACTTGAGCTCGCCCGCCTCCATGGAGTTGTTGACGACACTGCGGGGGACGATTTCGCAGAAGCTTTGCAGACTCACGCCTCGCGGCGCGCCTTCCGGTTTCAATACGAGCGCCTTGAGCTGTGAGAGCGGCACATTGCCGGCCGCCGCGACGAACGTCATTCGCAGGAGAGCCGGGTCGTCCGCGGAACCAGCTCGCTCGACCGTATCGGTGGAACGAAGCCCCTGCGCCGTCAATATGCCGGACAACTCCCGCTCGGAGATCCCGAGACGCCGCAATTCTTCGCGGCGAAACGTGAGCTCGTAGGTGGTCAACAACCGCTCGTTGTCGATCAACCGATCGAGCAACGCGGGTTGAAGTCGTTCGCGCAGACTGAGCTGGGCCATTTGATTGCCAGCCTCAGGAGTCCGCGGTATTTAGAACGAGCTCACGCAGCTCCAGCAAGCCGAGCTCATCACTGTCGCTCGCGAGCACGCGCTGCCCGAGACCGACATAATGATCGGCGCCGACCGGCGCCCACTCAGTTTTGCGTGCCAGGCAAATGGCGGCATCAGTGCTGCTTTCGGATCCGGGGTAGCGAACCGGGAGCAGGCCCAAGGCTTCTCCTCCGTTCGTCCAAGTGAATTGCGCCGGCAACCACACCAGGTCGCGCGCGTCAGCCGGCCGCTCGATGACGATGCGCCGGATGCGCTCGAAGGGGACCCAGTAATAGGCGCCATTCAAAATGACTTCGAGAATGGGGCCGAGACGCGAATCCGCATCCGCAACCCACTCGAAGGGCTGCCCATTGAGAGTACCCGTTGTGGCCGTGGCGGCGGCGAGCCCGTCGTTGCGCAGCGTTGCGGCGGCTTCGGTCTTGCCACTCGCCTCCAGGGCGAGTGCCTGTACCAGCGCGGCGATCCAGGGCAGTGGCTCGCCAAACACCAGCGGTGAGCGCTCGCCCCTGAAGACCTGGGCCCGCAACCGCTCACACTGAATGGCGGCGCCATAGGCGTGAAGCATGGGAAGCGCGCCGGCATCCAACTCCGCCGCGACGGCGAGTTGGATAAGGGCGCGATCCCATGCCCCGGTGACCATCAGCAACTGCGCGAGAAACACGCGCAGCTTGCCATCCGCTGGCTGCCGTCGCACATCGCTTTGCAGCTGTGCGAGGCAACCGGCGAGATCGCCGCTCGCGAATAGTGCGAGTGCTGACATCACGCCTTGGAGTTCTTCGAAATGTCCCAGGAGAACGCCTGCGGCGTACCCTTGCCGCCCTTTTCGGACTGCGTGGTGTACTCGAGTTTCACCTTCGCGAAGTTCAGCGAGAGGTTCTCGGTGAGACGCTCCTGGCCGCCGCCGCCACCGGTAGCGTAGGCCGTGACGAGCACCTGGTCGAAGTCGATGGTCAGATATTCGAGTGCGCTGTCGCCGCCCGCCTTGCGAACGATGATCTTGCCCTTGGCAAAGTGTTTGCCGTTGGCGCAGAAGAGCATGATGTTCGGCGAGGCCGCATCGATGTACTTGGTGATCGTGATGTCGTTGAAGCTCGCCTTGCCGGCGCCGCCACCACTGCCGTGATGAAATGTGCCGGTGTTGGACAGCCCCCACTGCCAGGCCAGGATGTCGATCTTGCCCTTGTGGGCCTTGTCGACCGACTCACCCTTGACCCCATCCAGATCCAGAAACATATCCACTGACATTGTCGCTATTCCTTACATTGCGGAAAGATTGTTCAATTAACGCCCGCGCGCGTATCAGCCGGCCTTTTGCGAGGGCAGCCGCGAGACGAGACTCAACGAGACGTTCACGCCCTCCAACTGATAGTGCGGGCGCAGATGAAACTTCGCCGAGTAGTAACCGGGGTTACCCTCGATCTCCTCGACTTTCACCTCGGCGCCGGCCAGCGGCTTCTCCGCCTTGAGGGTCTCGCCGGCATTCTCGGGATTGCCCAGGACGTAACCCATGATCCAGTCCGAGAGGTAACGCTCCATGTCGGCGCGCTCCTTGAAGGACCCCACCTTGTCGCGAACCATGCACTTGAGGAAATGCGCGAACCGGCAGCTCGCGAACAGGTACGGCAACCGGGCGGCGATCCGGGCGTTCGCCGTGGCATCCGGGTCCGCGTACTCCTGCGGCTTCTGCAGCGACTGCGCACCGATGAAGGCAGCCGTGTCGGAATTCTTGCGATGAATGAGCGGCATGAAACCGCAGCCCGCCAGCTCGGCCTCACGCCGGTCGCTGATCGCGATTTCGGTGGGACACTTCATGTCCACGCCGCCGTCATCGCTCGGGAAGGTGTGCACCGGAAGCCCTTCGACCGCGCCACCGGACTCGACACCCCGGATGGACGAGCACCAACCGTAGGTCTTGAACGAGCGGTTGATATTCACCGCCATCGCGTAGCCCGCGTTGGCCCACGTGTAACGGCTATGGTCGCCCACACCCGTCTCTTCCTCGAACTCGAATTCCTCCACGGGGCTGCTCTTCGCGCCATACGGCAGCCGTGCCAGGAAGCGCGGCATGGCGAGGCCGACGTACTTCGCGTCTTCTGACTCGCGTAATGACCGCCACGCGGCGTAGTCCGGAGCAGCGAAAATCTTCGCCAGATCCCGTGGGTTCGCGAGTTCCTGCCAGGAATCCATGCCCATCAGCGACGGGCTGCCGCCGGCGATAAACGGGGCGTGCGCGGCGGAGGCGATCTGTGCCATCTGCCCGAGCAACTCGACATCCCCGGGCGTGTGATCGAAGTAGTAGTCGCCGACGAGCGCGCCGTACGGCTCGCCGCCCAACTGGCCATACTCCTGCTCATATAGCTTCTTGAAGAGGGGGCTCTGGTCCCAGGACGCGCCCTTGTACTTCTTGAGAGTCTTGGCGAGCTCTTTCTTGGAGATGTTCAGTACGCGGATCTTCAACATCTCGTCCGATTCGGTGTTATTGACGAGATAGTGCAGACCGCGCCAGGCGCTCTCCACCTGCTGGAAACGCTCGCTGTGGAGAATGACGTTGATCTGGTCGCTGAGCTGCTTATCGATTTCCGCAATGATCGCCTTGATCGTTCCGACTACGTCATCGGATACGACAGCGGTCTCGCGCAGCGCCTGTTCGGCGAGCGTGCGTACGGCGCGCTCGACTTCGGCACGGGCGCCGTCGGTCTTCGGCTTGAACTGCTTCTGCAGCAGGGTGGCGAATTGATCCGCGTCCGCGGCGAGCGGTGTGTCGGCAACTTGTTTGACATCGGCCATGGCGGGTCTCCCGTTATTCGCCGGACTTCGGTTTGGCCTGGTCGACCAGGGATTTCAACAGCGCCGGATCGTTCAGCGCCGCAGCGATGAGCTCCTCTGCGCCGGCTTTGCCGTCCATATAGGTGATGAGGTTCGAAAGCTGCGTGCGGGCTTCCAGCAGCTTGTTGAGCGCGTCCACCTTGCGGGCGACCGCGGCAGGCGAGAAGTCGTCCATGCTCTCGAAAGTCATGTCCACCTGGAGGTTGCCTTCGCCGGTGAGCGTGTTCGGCACACTGATGGCGACGCGCGGTTTCATGGACTTCATGCGCTCGTCGAAATTGTCGACGTCGATGTTGGCGAACTTGCGCTCGTCGACACCGGGCAACGGCTCCTTCGCGTCCCCCGAGAGATCCGCCAGAACGCCCATCACGAAGGGAATCTGCACCTTCTTTTGGGCGCCGTAGACCTCCACGTCGTACTCGATCTGCACGCGTGGCGCGCGGTTGCGCGCAATGAACTTTTGACTGCTTGCCTTGGCCACGTCAGGTCTCCGGTTGAATGCTGTTACTCAATTTAGGTGTCATCCGAGTCGCGGACGCCGCTCGCCGCTTTTGCAGGCCCGAGCGCTTCTGGGGCGAGCTCCGCCAGCACTTCGAGAAAATCCTTTGCCACGAGACGCTTGGCGCGCTCGATCAGCAGCGGAATGGGGCTGGAGGGCTCGTTGGTACGAAAGAACGCCGCAACCGCATCCAGAGCACGCGTTGCGTCTTGTCGGTTTCGAACGGTTCCGACGGCAACTACAGCGGCGGCTGCTTCGGCCCCACCTGTAGTGGTCGCGCCAGGAGTTGCCTCGGCCACGGCATCGGGGCGCGTGGCGAGGTGATCGCTCACCCGCTTCAAGGTGCGCGCCAGGGGCACGGCGAGGGTGGAGAAGTCGGGCGCTGCCTGGGCGCCACTGCGGAGACTCACGGCCGTCTCCATAGACTTTAGGCTCGTCACGGCTTCATTCAGTTGGTCGTGTAGCGCCCGCAGCTCTTCCACTGACGTCGCGGCAAACAACCCTTCCAATTGCTCCGCGCTCACGGCGCCGGTCTCACCCTCCGCCGGTATGAGATGGCCGGTCACGATCTCGATGTCTCGCATGGAGACCGAGCCGAGCTGCCGGTGAACGAGAATCGGTGCGCGACGCACGCCATCCACGACCGCCATGCGGTCCGCGAATCCATTGAGGGCGCTCCGCCGCAGAATGCCATCCTCGTCCACTAGCGGAAAAACAGTTTCAATCCACGAGTCCAGCCAGCGTGCGCCAACGGTCAGCGTCTGTACGAACTCGGCGAAACCATCCGTACGCACGACGGCACTCGCCAAATGGGTGAGCAATCGAAAGTCCTTGCTCTTCTGCATTGCCTCGAGCGAGCGGTCACGGATGTCGCGCCAGTCGATCTCCCCGCTCAGGGGTGCGGACCGGCCGAACAGGCCGTAGCCATCGAACGAGGCCAGCAGTTGGGTGTCCTCCAGACTCTCCCCACAAGGGTGCTCCGCCGAGATGGCGTCGAGAAGTTCGCTGTCCCTGATTTGCATGGGGCGCGAGGTTAGCAACGAGAATCAAACGCAACATCTATACGGAAGTATGTGCGCCACTCAAGAAAAGCGAACTAGCTCACGCTTTCTCTTGGTTGGAATGGCACCCGTCAAACATCGAGTGGAAAATAACTTCTGGCAGCGTAGCTGGGCTATACTCCCGCGCCATCGATAAACGATCCGCCGCCCCATGTCCGAAAGCGCCCTGATCATCGACGATCATCCGCTCTATCGAGACGCACTCGCGCAGTTGCTGCGGACGATTTTGTCGGAGACGAGCGTTGAAGCGGCGGCCTCCGCGGGCGAGGGACTGCGGGTCGCGGAAGGATTACCCGGACTGCGTCTCGTCCTGCTCGACTTTTCCTTGCCGGGGGGAATGAGCGGTACCGAAGCCATCACGACCATTCTGCGGAAGTTTCCGACTGTGGTGGTCATCGCGGTCTCCGCCTCCGAGCAGCGCCGGGATGCTACGGCCGCACTTCGGGCCGGTGCCAAGCAGTTCATCTCTAAAGCGGTCAGCACTGAGGTGATGGCGGATGCCATCCGACGTGTGCTGGCGGGCGATTTCTCGGCGCCCTCGTGGCTCACACCCGTCGGCCCCGGGGTGCTCGACACCAGCGGGCACTCCCTGCTGACACCCCGACAACTCGAAATCCTGGGACAGCTGCACCTGTCGAACAAGGAGATCGGGCTGCGTCTCGGGCTCGCCGAAGTGACCGTAAAAATGCATGTCTCGTCGATTTTCCGCGCCCTGAACGTAGCCAACCGGACCCAGGCCACGCAGGCGGCGCGCTGCCTGAACCTAACCCCCTCCTAAACCTGCAGCACCGCACGCTGGGCACGCAGCGCGCAGATCGCATCGATCAACTCATCTTCCCGCAACGGCTTATGTAGTACGGCGATGCCGCTAGCCCCGATCTTCCGGATCTGGGCTGGATCGGTCTCACCCGTAAGCAATAGCGCGGGGATGTCCTTGTTGAACTCATTCCGTATGGCCTCCACGACGCCGAGTCCTGTTTCGTGGTCACGCAGCCGATAGTCACAGATCACCACGTCAGGTGGTCGCGGGCTTCCCGCGAGCCGTAGCATCGCCGCCGAACGTGATGCGGCTGTAATCACCGAACAGCCCCAGTGCTCGAGAAGACTCTGGGCAGCGTCGAGAATGAGCTCTTCGTCATCCACGACTACGATCAGCGCACCCGCAAGGTTGCGGCTGTCACCGCTGCGCGGAGCCAGGTGCACTCGGGGCGCTGCGACCTCCTCCGCACGCTCCAGGCTGAACGCGAACAGACTTCCTCTACCAGGATGGGAGTGCAGTGTCAGCGGAGTCTGCAGCAGACGCGTCAGCCGCTGCACGATGGCGAGCCCGAGGCCCAACCCTTTGGAGCGATCGCGCTCGCGGTTGCCCACCTGGTAGAACTCTTCGAACACCAATGACTGCTCGTGCGGCTCGATGCCGAGACCCGTGTCATAAACGCAGACGCGCAAGGCGTTCCCGTGCGGCCGGCAAGCTATGAGCACACGCCCGCGCTCGGTGTAGCGAATAGCATTCGAAATGAGATTGCGGAGAATGCGCTCCACCAACACCGGATCGCTGCGCACGTACTCCGCGCAACGCCGCACCCGCAAGTCGATGCCTTTCGCGCGCGCCTGCGGCTCGAATTCCACCCGGGCGCGGGCGAACAGCGGCGCCAGGGCGAATGGCCCCATCTGCGGCCGCACGGCCCCCGCGTCTAACTCAGAGATATCGAGCAGAGTACGGAACATCTCGTCCATGATCTGGGCGCACTGACGTACCTTGCCCAGCATCGTGGCCGCCCGCGGCGGCATTTCCATTTGCGAGAACGCCCCGAGATAAAGATTCAAGGCGTGCACGGGCTGGCGCAGATCGTGACTCGCCGCGGCTAGAAAACGCGACTTCGCCAGATTGGCGGCTTCCGCGACGTCCTTCTGCGCCGTGAGTTGCCCCACCAGTTCCAGCTTCTCCAGCCGCAACGCCATGGAGTCGAGGAACATGCGGTTGTAGGTCCGAACTGAGAACAGGATCACACAACACATCAACAGCAGTCCCGCTCCCATCGCCTGTTGCGGGACTTCCCCCTGCAACTCCAGTGCGATGAATCCAGGCAGCGTCGCGGGCACGAAATAAGCGACGAAGGTGCTGTAGTGCGGGGAATAAGTGAACATCGCCGCCATGGCCATCATGATCAACGTGATCATGTAGGTGAACTGGTAGACCACCAGGCCGGGCGGGAACAGAAACAGCGATCCCAGTCCCCAGAGCACGCCGCCGAGCAGGGAAGCCAGGAAGGCGTGTCGCAACCAAACCAGCCCCTGCACCGCGAAATCAGCCTCGCGGTAGCGCCACCACACGACCATGCGAACGAGCGTCAGCACCACAAACGCGCCGGCCCAGGCGTTCAACGCATAGAGCGACACCACGTTATGAAAGACGATCCACACCAACCCGACGACCACCATCGAGCCCAGCGCAGCCGTGGGGACCGTTTTGTGGATGTAGCGAGCCTGTTCGGTCTCGAGGGAGTCAGGAAGTTTCACACCTCACAAGCTATGCTGGGGCAGAGGCGCGCACAACCATACTTCCGTACACATGACATCGCGCGGTCGCCGTGAGACCCAAGCGAGGCTCCTTCCTTTTCTGTACCTTGCGCCTGCCACCTTCGCATACGCGCGCCACTTCGGTACTCTATCGCACAATGGCGTCAGGCAAACTCAAGAAACCTGTAACGGTCGCGCCAGGCGAAGCCCTAGCCGATTTCATTTCCCGCTGGGACCAGGCGAAGCCGCATCGCCCTCTTCCTCGAAGGCTAGCTCGATACCGACGCCGGCCGGATCGGTGAAATTCACCTGCTTCACATCGAGCCCGGGCACCGTACTGATCCGATAGGCAATCCCGTGGGCGTCGAGCGTCGCCAGGGTTGCGGCGAATCCGGTACATCGAAAGGAAACATGGTCGAGCGCAGGGTGACCGCGCTCGGGCACACGCTCCGACCTACTTTCCCCCACCAGGTGAACAACCGGCGCGCCGTTCGCATACAACCAGAACCCCGTCGAGGCAAACTGCGGCCGCGGCCCCTCCCGCAGCCCCAGGATGTTGCAATAGAAGTCGCGGCAGGCCGCGAGCTGCGCCAGCGGAACCCGGATGTTGACATGCGCTATTTCGTAAAGCGTCATTAGCGCGCGCCGCCGATCGTCCGGTCTCATACCCCCTCCGCATTCCTCAATCACGACTCCGTCCAGTCGCCGGCGGCGGTGGCGCAGTCCGGTCCACCGGACTGTTCCTCACAAAGAAATCCATTTTTGCACTGTCCGGCCACGACACTATCCGACTCTGTAGGTCCAACTCACGGATCTGCTCATGTCCGGCCCGGTACACCGGCCAGTCGCTCGACCCCGCACGATTCGGATTCCCCGTCGTGGCGAAGGCCACAATCGCATCAGACATCGACTCACTCAGAGCGCGATCCGCGTCAGTCCAATTTCGTGTCACACGGAACATGTTGAGGGCGTCCAGCGTTCCCAACCAATACGGCACGTCACCCGTATGATAAGCCCCCACAGTTTTCGGATCATGATCCGAGAAAGCAACACCCGGCGCGTAAGGATGGACCCGCGAGAAAACGTACGCATAGACCGGAGACTTTCCCGTAGCCGTCTGTGCCCTCGCCCACGTGCGCATTTCCAACGCCACGCTGCTATCCCGGCCCGCATCTCGCGCCGCCCGGGCGGCCTGCGCATCGTCCCGCGCCGGATAAAGCTTCAACAGCTCTTCCGCCTTTTCTCCATAGAGCTTGCGTGCGCGATCCTGGAAATCAATAAGCGTGAACACGCGGCCGAGCTCACTGAAACTCTCGTCATGAACGAAGCCGATCAGCGTGGGCACATCGTTTTGTTTACCCGCAGTGAAAATCTCCAACGGACTAGCGGGCAATACAGAGCCATCGATCACGGCTCCGTAGTGCAGCTGGCCCATCCCGGGCCGCCCCATTACGGATGCGAACAGAATCCGGTCCGCCGGCAAATTGCGCATCGCCGTCAGGTCGGCCGCATGCAAATCCTCCTGCAATCGCTCGCCGTCGCGCTCCGCGGCCGCCAGCGACCGCGGCCCCGCGACAGCGTCATTGGCAACGGCACTCCCGCTCATGCCGACCACGTGCTGAAACAATCCACTCGCGAGCGGACTCGCCTGAAGAATCGACACCGACATGGAGCCCGCGGACTGCCCCATCACGGTGACGTTGCCCGGATCTCCGCCGATCGCGGCGACATTGCGCTGAATCCACTGTAACGCTGCGATCTGGTCGAGAAACCCAACATTCCCCGATGAATGATGCGGCGACTCCGCCGTCAGCGCCGGATGCGCCAGAAATCCAAACGCCCCCACGCGATACGCAATCGAGATGTACACCACGCCTTTGCGTGCCAGCGTCTCCCCGCCGTAGTTGGCCATGTTAGCCGAGCCGATCGTGAACCCGCCCCCATAGATCCAAACGATTACAGGCCTGTGCGCACCATTGGTCGCATCCGGCGGAGCCCACACGTTGAGATACAGGCAATCCTCGCTGGTGGATTCTTCGCCGAAATAATGATTGATGTCATGAGCGCGCAGGGTTTGCATGCACTCCGGAGCCGGCCGATCGGCGTCCAGCACGCCCGTCCATGGCGGCGCCGGCTGCGGCTCACGCCATCGCAACTCGCGCACCGGCGGCATCGCGAACGGAACCCCGAAGTAGGCCCTCACACCAGAGGCCAGCAACTTGCCCGACACCAGCCCGCTATCGATTCTCACAGGGTCACCCGGAATCGGACGCTCGCGAACCTGCCCATAAGGCGAGACTGCTGCCACGGCTGCGTTCCATGCCCTCGCCCTACCGGGTGACGTGACAGAAGCCGCTTGCGGCTGCTCCTGTGCTCGCACGGGCGTCACCGCCGATGCCATCATCACCACGCCCGCTATAATCGGCAACGCCCTGCTGACGTCTGTTTTAACAGGTCGAATTTCCATGCGCCCCCCCCTCTTCAGCGAATGCGTAACAACCGCGATAGAAGTAGCCTTTACTCTCCAATAGCCTTCGCCCTAGAATTAACCATCTAGATAGTTTTTGTCAACGAACACCCATGGCCCAGCTGCCGCAGCGCTCCGAACTCAACAAAATGCCGGGCCCCGGGCCGGCCCCGGCATGTCGCGTCGGCCTCATCGGCCGCGGCATCCAGGGCTCCAGGTCGCCCGCCATGCACAGCGGCGAAGCGGCGGCCCAGGGTCTCGAACTCTCCTACGAGTTGTTGGATCTGGAGCAGCGCGGCCTCGGTGACCAGGCGCTGCCCCAACTCCTGGCCGAAGCCGAGGCCCGCGGCTTCGCTGGTCTCAACATCACCTACCCCTGCAAACAGGCTGTAATTCCGCTCCTCGACGCGCTGAGCGAGGAGGCGCAGGCGATCGGCGCGGTCAACACCGTGCAGTTCCGCGATGGCCGCCGTATCGGCTACAACACCGACGCCTCGGGATTCGAGGAAAGCTTTCGCCGCGGCATGCCCGGTGCGGCACTCACCTCCGTCGTACAGATCGGCGGAGGCGGCGCCGGAGCCGCGACGGCGTTCGCGTTTCTGCGCCTCGGTGCGCGGCGCCTGACCATCATCGACGTCGACATCGACCGGGCACGGGCGCTGGCCGTGAGCCTCGAGCAACACTTCAAGAACTGCGAAGTACGCGCCGGAACTGAACTAAAACAGGTGTTGGATACCGCCGACGGCGTCTTGAATGCCACGCCCCTGGGGATGGCTACACATCCTGGCTCGGCCGTACCCGTAGAGCTGTTACGCCCCACCCTCTGGGTGGCCGATATCGTGTATTTCCCGATAGAGACACAGTTGTTGCGCGCCGCGCGGGCCGCGGGCTGCCGCACTCTCGACGGCGGCGGCATGGCGGTTTTTCAGGCCGCGCTCGCGTTCGAGATTTTCACGGGACGGGCCGCGGACAGCGAGCGGATGCGACGGCAATTCGAGACGCTGGCCGGCAACTGACGGAGACGAGCTATGTTTACATCGATCGCGACCTGCTCGGTCAGTGGCAGTCTCGAAGCGAAATTGCGCGCCATCGCGCAGGCCGGATTCGACGGAGTGGAGATCTTCGAGAACGACCTGCTCACCTCCCAGCGCTCGGCGCGCGAAATCGGCGCGCTGATGCGCGACCTCGGCTTGAAATGCACTATTTTTCAACCCTTTCGCGACTTCGAAGGCATGCCCGATAACCTCCGGCCGCGCATCTTCGAGCGCCTGGAACGGAAATTCGATGTCATGGAGGAAATCGGCACCGACCTGCTGCTCGTCTGCTCCAACGTCTCCCCGGTTTCGAGCGGCGACCGCGGTCGCATCGTGGCTGACTTTCACGAATTGGGCGAGCACGCGGCCCGGCGCAACCTGCGCGTGGGTTACGAGGCACTCGCCTGGGGACGGCACGTCTGGGACCACCGTGAAGCCTGGTCGATCGTGCGGGAGGTCAACCTCCCTTCCATCGGCCTGATACTCGACAGTTTTCACTCACTGGCGCGCTCCATTCCACTCGACAGCCTGCGTGACATCGACCCCGCACGAGTTTTCCTTGTGCAACTCGCCGACGCCCCTGTTTTGCAGATGGACTACCTGTCGTGGAGCCGTCACTTCCGCAACATGCCGGGACAGGGAGAGCTTCCCGTGGTCGACTACGTTGCTGAACTGCTGCAGAAGGGTTACAGCAACGTTCTGTCACTCGAGATCTTCAACGATCGTTTTCGCTCGAGCTCAGCCTCCGCGGTCGCCCTCGACGGCCATCGCGCACTGACATTCCTCCACGATCAGGTCGCACGAAGGCTCGCGCCCCGACTGACTCCCGAACTGCCGGCGCGCACACGGGTCCGCGGCGTGGAATTCGTGGAATTCGCGGCGAACGAGAGCGAAGTGGAGCAGTTGGAATCCCTGTTTACCGCCTTGGGATTTTCCCGAGCCGGACGCCACAAGACCAAGGACGTGACCCGTTGGCGCCAGAACGGCATAAACTTCGTAATCAACAGCGAGCCGGACAGCTTCGCGCGCATGTACGACAGCATGCACGGTGCCTCCGTGTGCGCCCTCGCCATGAGCGTGGAGAGTGTTGCAGCCACTGTGCGCCGTGCCGAAAAATTACAGATCGGACGCTTCTCCCAACCCATCGGACCCGGCGAGATGCCGATTCCATCCGTGGTCGGAGTGGGCGGGACACTGATCTACTTCATGGAAGCGGGCTCCGAGGCCCGGGTGTGGGACACCGACTTCGTTCCAGTAGTCGGCGCGGTCGCCAATGCCGGCGCGGGACTGCTGCGCGTGGAGCACGTCGCGCAGACGATGCAATTCGAAGAGATGCTGTCGTGGCTGTTGTACTACGTGTCTCTGTTTGATGTCTCCAAGGCCCCGCCCGCCCAGATCGCCGACCCGCTCGGCCTCGTGCAGACCCAGGCCATTGAATCCGCCGAGGGCGGCCTGCGGATCACGCTCAATGGATCGGCGAGTCCACAAACTCTATCCGCGAGATTTCTACAGGGCTTCCACGGCTCTGGAGTGCAACACATAGCACTCGCCACCGCGGACATTCTCGCCGCCGCGCGCCGCCTGCGCGAACTCGGGCTTGCCACGCTGCCGATCCCACAGAATTACTACGAGGATTTAGACGCCCGCTTCGGCCTCGACCCCGAGTTACTCGCGCAACTGGCACAATTCAACATACTCTACGACCGCGATAGCGACGGAGAGTACTTTCAACTCATCTCGAGAGCTTTTGCGAAACGCTTCTTTTTCGAGATTGTCGAGCGGCGCGGCTACCGTGGCTTCGGCGCGGCCAACGCGGCGATTCGCCTGGCGGCGCAGTCCCGCTATCGCGATGACGTCGAAATCACTGCCTGACAGGTGTCCAATATTGTAGTAGAATAACGTCAGCCTGCCTTTTTTGGCGGTTTATCTTACAGGCACTCCTCGCCTGATCCGCCCCTGTCCGACCGGGGCCTCCACTTCAGCGACACGGAGCGTACGTGCCAAAACCGAATTACCACCACGCGAAAAAGCAGAAAGAGCTGGCCCGAAAGGCTCGCAAACAGGAGAAGGAGCAGCGCAAGTCGGCTCGCCTGAGCACGCCTGAGGAAGCTGCGGCGGCGGCCTCGACGGAAACGCCCGCTACTACCCCCCTTGAAACGACGACTTCAGGGAATGAGACGTGAGACTAGCGCGAGCCGGTAAAGACCCCGCTGGGAAGGACCGAATGGAGCGGCTGCGGCGCGATCGCGCGGCATCGGCCGTACTGCGCGCAGCCTTTCCCAAAGTGCAGGAGTTGTGCCTCGAGTTGACATTCACGAGCACCACTGCGAACACGCCTGCGTTTCAATCACACCGCCTGCATCCGCCGGCCCGTGCGTTCTTTCACTTTCCCTGTCCGTTCGCGGACTGTGACGGTCACTTCGATCTCGCCAGCGCCGTAGATGCGGCACTTGCCGACCCGGCGAGCCGCAGCGAAGGGGTATTGGAATGCTCTGGCTTACGCGCAGGCGAGCGCGTCACGAAGCAACTTTGCGGGTTGAAGCTGAACTACGCGGTATCCGCGATACTGCACGCGGACCCCTGACAACCGACCGGCGGGTCGTCTACGCGACCCGCTCTAACGACGACCGACGGCGGAAGTAGCTTCCATCGACTCCGGTCGCGTGAAATCGATGATGAAGTGATCGCCGTCGAACTTGACAACCTTGCCGGTCAAGTCGGGACGCACGCGGAATCCTCCCCGGCTCCCACCGCCGCTCTTTTCGGCGGGCAAGGGCGTCACGATCATCCGGATCGGCAGATCCCCATCCCGCGCGAGCGTCAGATGTTGCCCGAGGAGCTCGTTGTCCTTTGACTCGACGGCCTGGCGGGACAGCCTGTCCTCATAGCGGAGCACGCCACGGGCCGGGTGACCGAAGCAAGTCTGAGAGCAGTTGAGCACCATCGAGCCATCGGTAGCTATGGCGGATAATCCGCGCATCCGATTGCTCGGTTTCGCACCGAAAGTGCGGAAAGCATCAACGAGGCTTAAGGTCATTCCATTCTCTTACGGTGCGCGGCTTTTCACGGTGCGCCTTCACACCTTAGAACGCAACGTATTTCGCACGCGGAGCCCACGGGGTGGCCCACCTCGTGGGGCGACGCCACTCACGCTCACGGCCTGGATGTCCGACTAACGCGCGAGCACTTCGATCCGTTGCTTCGTGAAGGGCTCGCGGCTCGTCCAGAAGCGGACATTCTCACGATGCCCCTGGCCGGTGTGGCGCCTGATCTGCCGCTCCGGCACCTCACTGACACAGTGGGCACTGAGAAAATCGATGAAGCTGCGCACCGCCGGCAGCATGCCGCGGCGAGACGGGAAAACGACCTGGATCTCGCACAGGGGCGCCAGGAAATCCGGCAGCACGATATCCAGCAGGCCGTCCCGAATCTCACTCAGGCAGGCCGATAGCGGCAGTTGCGCGATCCCGAGACCGCCGACCGCGGCCTGGCGAATCACCATCATGTCATCCGCGATCAAAGTCGGCTCATGGCGGACCTGGATCTCGCGCTCCTGCGGATCGACGAGCTTCCACACGTGGGGCCCCTGGAGCGAGCCATAGCTGAGGGTGCCTTTTTGAGCCGCTTCGGCGGGGGTGGCGGGCCGCCCGTTGCGCTCCAGAAATCCGCGGCTCGCCACCAGCACCTGCTGAATGATGCCGAGCGATCGCATGATCAACGCCGAATCCTCGGTCGGCACCTGCCGAACCCGGATGCACAGATCGAAATTCTCTTCGATGTCGATGCGGCGCTCGGTCGCCTCGAGTGCGATACGGACCTGCGGATTCTTCTCCACAAACTTTGGAATCAACGGCGCCACCAGCAACTGCCCGATGAGAGGAGGACAACTGACACGGATCATTCCCGCGGGCGTCGCGCGGGCGCACGCGACACGCTCATAGGCGGCCTTCGCCTCCGCGACCATCCTCACGCAGTACCCGTGAAACTCCATGCCGATATCGGTCACCGCGAAGTGCCGCGTGGTGCGCTGGACCAACCGGACTCCCAAACGCTCTTCGAGCTGACTGACCCGGCGGCAAATGCTCGACCGGGCAACTCCCAACGCCCTGGCGGCCCCCGTGAAGCCGTTGTGCTCGACCACGTGACAGAAAATATACAAGTCATTCAAATCATGCATGTTGGGTTCTCGTGCTCAGCGCAACGCGGATCGCAGATCGTTCCGATGGAGCTCGAGCCGGGAGCGGATGACAATCAGCCGGGGGTCGACGCACGCGGACATCTCACCTCGCCTGCCGTAGGTCCGGCAATCGATGACCTCGACGGGATAGATCGCCGGCAGGTCCTGGATCCAGGCGTCGACATCTTCCGGCTTGACGATGCCGCTGTATTGAAACGTCCGCATATCCGCGCGAATCATGATCCGCCGCTGCGTGTAGCGCTGAACGTCCTCTAGGACCTCGGGAAGCGGACGCCCGTGATAGATGAGGGGCACGAGACCTCCGGCGCTCCACCCATTGCGCGCATTCGCGTCCACGAGCGAGATCGCCGCAAGCAGGGAAAACACCACCCATCGAAAGGCGACGACCACACGGCCGCCGCGAGGTGGCAATGAAAGGGTCACATCAGCCTCTACAATGCCTCACTGCCGCGCCTCACCCGACTCCTCCGCCGCCACAATGGCCTGTCGTAACTCCTTCAGGGCGTCGGCGTACCATCGCAACAGAGTACGCTCGTTCACCGACACGCCGTCGGCCGCGAAACGCGACTCGATTTCAGTGTACGGAAGCTCGTCCCACACACGCAGTCTCAACACCATCTTGCGGGTGGGCCGTAATGTCTCGATCGCATCCGACAGAACCTTGATCCGCTGCTCGTGCGCGAATTGCGGCTCGGGTGATGGCGTGGTGCTCGCGAACTCGTGGCGGACGATCTTGTTGATGCGCGTGCGGATGGCACCGGCTCGGGCCCGGTCGGTGGCGAGATTCCTGGCGACGCGATAGACGTAGGCCTTGAGAAAACTGATCGTATCGGGCGCGCGCATCTCCAGAACCTGTGCGAACGCCTGTGCCGCGACATCGCGCGCCTCGGGCCACGACCCGGTTCTCGCGACCATGTAATGAACCAGCTTGGGATATTCCTCGCGAAACAGCTCCGCCATCTTCTGTGCATGGGCGTCACGGGGAGTCGCGTGCGGCGACATCCCCGAACCGGTGCTCTCATCGGCTGTCGTGCCGGGCTCGAATGCAACAGGATCCAGGTTCATAGGGCGCCTTTTTTCGGAGTGCTGAAGCTTCACTAACGCGATTTGCAACACTGACGAATGCTAAGACGCCCAACCGGATGTTTTTTGTCAGGGAGAACCATCCGACTTTTTAGGCTCGGCCGCGTCGCGGGCCTGGATGAGGATGTGATTCTGCGCAGTCCGCGAAACCTTCACCGGAAAGATGATCTCCAGATCCTGCAGGAAAGTCTTCACCTGAGACTCGTACACCAGGCCGCTGAACTGCAACTCGCCCACGTCGGGATCCATCTCGATAGGCTCTTCCACATAGCGATTGATGTCGGCGATCAGATACGCGAGCGGCTCATGGTGATATTCGCGGCGGCCGTCGAGCCACTCCGTGGCAACACGAGAATCTTCGGACTCCACTGGAGTGCGTGATTGATTGCCGCGGTAAGTCACTTCCTGTCCCTGCGCCAGCTTGGCGTCCGGCCACGAGATGTCCGACACCTCGGTAGCCTTCGGCCACGGTACCGAAGCCAGCGCATCGCGCGGCTGGACGTTCACAGCGCCCTCGGCAACCTGCACGGTGACGCGATCCAACGTCCGCCGCACACTGAACTCAGTGCCCACGGCGGTGATAGCGCCATCGCCGGCAATGACGGTGAAAGGACACTTCGGATCGTGCTCGACATCGAACAGCGCTTCGCCGCTATTGAGCAGAATGGTGCGCATGCAGTGGCCATAGTGCACGGCGATTTCCGTCTTCGCGCCCAATGTTACTTTCGACCCGTCGGGCAACGTAACCTGTTTCAGCTCGCCCGCCGTTGTGGAAATGATGTGGTCCGGCTCCGGCCCACGCAGATTGAGCCAGCGCATGACTGGAGTGAATCCGACCGCTACGGTTGCAGCCGCCAGCGCGAAGAAAGTGGCACGGCGCCAACGGACCGCCGGCTGTCGCGCCACTACGTGGGCCGCCGTCGACTGCCATGCGGAAATGAAGCCGTCCGAGTCATCCGCGGCGAGTTCCTCGGCGGTCGGCAGCGGTGGCGGCTTCAGGTAGCGCAGCGACCCGGAAACGAACTCAACGGCGTCGTACGCCGCCTTGTTCTCCGCAACCTTGCTCCACTCCGCCCACTGATCCACTTCTTGAGCGGACAGCCCGGACTCCGACGCGTTGCGCCAGCGGGCATGCCACGCCGCCGCCTCGTCGAAGTTATCATCCCCTGCGGTCACGAATCCTTGCTGCTCACTCATTTGCGCCTCCGTCGGTCCTTCACCACCCGCGCCATGTTTCCATACGCCCGGTTCACCAACTGGTAAACAGCCATTTCGGAGATTTCCATTGCGGCGGCCGCCTGCCGCACCGTCTGACCTTCGAGCTCTACCAGGGTAAACGCCATACGACACTTCGGCGGCAACTTATTGACTGCATCCTGCAGGAGGATGCGCATCTCGTCATCGAGACACATTCTCTCCGGCGTCGGATTCTCGCTCTCGCGCTCTCTGTAGACCTCCGTGTAAACAAACTCTCCGCGCCGCTCGCGAAGCGCGTGCCTACCTCTACTGTCCGACGCCAGGTTGAAAGCAGTCTTATAGAGATAAGCGCGCAGGAAATTGATCGGTGGCGGATTGTCGAGCCTGAACACCCTGACATAGGCTTCCTGCACGACCTCGGCCGCCTCCTCCCAGGAGTGAACTCGGGAATACACCGCACGAACCAACGCGTCGTTGTGCTCACGAAAGATGGCGTCGCAGCGGGCACGCAGATCGCGTCTCGAGTCTACTTTCGGCTCTTCGTCCGACGCGCCTCGCGACTCCTGCGCGAAGTCATTCGCGGCCATAGCAACCCATTTCACTCATATGACGCCCCGGACAGGTTCTCTTTGACACTCGGGTGTACATTTGTACGTCTGACCCTACGCGCTGGAGTAGTTGTACTGATGATGAATCATGCGCCGCCGCGTACTTCTTTGTCGAGATGTGCGGCGCAAGAGACCTTAAGTGGGCCGTTATAACTCCCACAGAATGCTACGGAGTGCTATGTCAAACCATCGGCCACTGCGAAAGCACGGCAACTTGTTTAGTGTTGCGAACATGTTGCGCTGCAGGACGAAGGCCCCTCCAGGAGCGATCACATTAGGACCACTAAACCAGCGTCTCCCCTTCAAACATCGCACCACCCGGCCCCGAGGCAACCTCCACAAACATCAGTGGAGCCGCCGTGAACCGTCCCGCGGGCTGCGTCTGTGA